>CAYPUJ010000005.1:0-45351 GCA_964413805.1 uncultured Bacteroides sp.
TCACTTCCGAATCGTCGTTTTACCATCGCTTTGTAATATGAAACAGCGAAAGAAGAGCAACCCGCTGAAAATCAACGGATGATTCGAGGCATTTCCCAGGATTAGTCAAACAAAAGCAGCCTTTGTTTGACTAAAAGTCCCGGGTCTTGAAGATTTTCCTTCGGTAAACGGTTCTGTATTAAATCTTTTTATTACCTTTGCGGCGGTTTCGCCGTTTCATATTACGCAGTTGCGAAATTAGTCGAACATTTCTTCTGCATTTCATTCGTGCATAATCTTGCCAATCATTTTCCGGATGGTTCTCAGGCTTCCATGTTCCTCGTTGTGGGGCAGTAGTTTTGGGGGCTATAAATAATGTGCTGTAGAGGTAACGGCGTTTGCCATTGCGCTTCATGCCGGCTGAAAAAACGGACTTGCTGCATATCCGTCCAACCGTTCAAGCGTGTGGTAAGCAAGTTCGTTGCAGGCTTGCTGAAACAAGGTTGTGATAGGGCAGAAAAATTTATTTTGAAGACAGCGCGAAGGGGTAAGGAGGCAAACAGGGGCTGTGCTAAAACACAAGTTTTGAAGCACAGCCCCTGAAGTGTGTAAGAACCGGTAGTCAGTTAATCATAGTCCATGTCTATCACGTTGAACTGCCTGTCGAACTTGATTTCCCAGAAATTGGAAAGCTTCACTTCATAAGAGTACTGGTCGCGCTCGATCTTGAGGAACCTTGCCTCGGGATAGTTGGTGGAGACAAACTGCTTGATTTGTGCCGGGATGACGGCGTCGGGCACCGTGTAGTGCTTGCAGTCGATTTCCGTCCACTCACCTTTTTTGTCAAACTCCAGGTTGTCACCGTTGATGAATACCACCTCGTAGGTGGAGCCGAAAAGCTTTCTTTCCACTTTGGAGAATGCCACTTTCGCATCGGGGAAGTGCTGCTTCACAAACTGTTGGGCGGCTGTCGGAAGTTGCTCGAAAGCGATGGGTCTGTCGTTGTCGGCCACGGCCGTCTGGATACAGAACACACTTGCCAATAAAAGAATTAACTTTTTCATACGCTTTGTCTTTAAAGGTTTGTACTTTGTTATCTACAACTCATTGTTCGTTTTTTCTATTACAAAGATGAAGAATGATTTGGGAAGAAAATGGGAAAAACACGTCTGGAAGAGGATTTTTTTTCTCATTCCCGTCAAGCCTTTGCCGTGCATGGACGTTGTTCCGGCTTCATTCCGGCAGATTGCGTTTGCCCCAAGGGGCAGACAAATGTTTTTGCTTCTGCGGAAAATCCTCTATATTTGCATCTATTATTCAGATAAACGGTTTTATGAAGAGTTTTAGCGAATTGGTAAAGGCACGTCGCAGTATGCGGAAGTTTACGGAAAAAGAACTGACGCAAGACGAAGTGGTGACGTTGCTGAAGACTGCCTTGATGGCTCCCACTTCGAAGCGGAGCAATGCATGGCAGTTTGTCGTGGTGGATGACAAGGAGATGCTTGAGAAACTTTCCCACTGCAAGGAGCAGTCGGCACAATTCATCGCCGGGGCAGCCTTGGCCGTGGTGGTCATGGCCGACCCGTTGGCCAGTGACGTGTGGATTGAAGACGCCTCCATTGCTTCCATCTATCTTCAGTTGCAGGCAGAAGACCTGGGGCTGGGCAGTTGTTGGGTGCAGGTGCGGGAACGCTACACGGCTACCGGGATGCCGGCCAACGAGTACATTCACGGCCTGCTCGACATCCCCGTGCAGCTGCAGGTGCTGAGCATCATTGCCATCGGGCATAAAGGCATGGAGCGCAAGCCTTTTGACGAGGCACACCTGCAGTGGGAAAAGATTCACCTGAACAAATACGGAGGCCAATGACAGCGATGGGGAGAAGCATGGAAGACACGTCCATCGTGTTCATCGGTGCCGGAAACCTGGCTACCAACCTGGCAAAGGCACTCCATCGCAAAGGGTTCCGCATCGTGCAGGTGTATAGCCGCATGCAAGCATCGGCAGAAACTTTGGCACAGGTGGTGGAGGCCGAGCCGGTTACCAACCTGTCCGCAGTGATGTGCCGTGCCCGCTTGTACATTGTGTCGCTGACCGACACGGCTTTCCTGGAACTGTTGCCCGAACTGGTGGCCGGCCGTGAGAACGCCTTGTGGGTGCATACGGCGGGGAGCGTGCCCATGAGTGTGTGGGAGGGACATGCCTCGCACTACGGCGTGTTCTACCCGTTGCAGACATTCAGCAAACAGCGTGAGGTGGATTTCCGTCAGATTCCCGTTTTTGTGGAGGGTGCATCGGAGGACGACGCACGCTTCCTGCAGGAAATGGGAGGAATGTTGTCCGACAAGGTGTATCAGGCGACATCCGAACAACGCAAAAGCCTGCACCTGGCCGCTGTGTTCACGTGCAACTTCACCAACCACATGTATGCCTTGGCTGCCGGACTTCTGAAGAAGTATCATCTGCCCTTCGATGTGCTGTTGCCGTTGATAGACGAGACGGCCCGCAAGGTGCATGTGCTCGAACCGCAGATGGCGCAGACAGGGCCGGCAGTCCGCTACGACGAGTCTATCCTGCACAAACACCTGCAGCTGCTGGCTGATGAGCCGCGTCTGCAGGAAATCTACCGCCTTGTCAGCGAAAGCATCCACCGGACTGCCCTGGCCGCCAAAGGAACACCTAACTTATAAAAATAGAATGAGTACAATCAATTACGATTTGAAGAAGATACGCGCGCTGCTGTTCGATGTGGACGGCGTGCTGAGTGCCAATGTCATTCCGATGAGCGTGGAGGGAGAACCGATGCGCACGGTCAACATCAAGGACGGCTATTCCCTGCACCTGGCCGCCAGGCTGGGCATGTTGCTGGGAATCATCTCAGGCGGGAAGACAGAGGCGGTTCGCCGGCGTTTCCTCTCGTTGGGCCTGTTGCCGGAAAACATATACCTGGGCTCTTCCGTGAAGATTCACGACTACTGCGACTTCCGCGACCGCCATGCATTGAAAGACGAAGAAATCCTGTATGTGGGCGATGACATTCCCGACATCGAAGTGATGCGCACCTGCGGACTTCCCTGCTGTCCCAAGGATGCCGTGCCGGAAGTAAAGGCCGTGGCACGCTACATATCCCACGCCGAAGGCGGTTATGGCTGCGGACGTGACATCGTGGAACAGGTGTTGAAAGCCCAGGGACGCTGGATGGCCGACGAAAAGGCCTTTGGCTGGTGATTGTTTTGCGAGTTTTTTTTAATCTGAACAGGTGATGAACATGCTTGATAATCTGAAGAAATACAAGATAATCCTTGCCAGCAACTCCCCCCGCCGGAAAGAGTTGCTGAGCGGGTTGGGTGTGGAGTACGAAGTGCGTACCCTGCCCGATGTGGATGAGTCCTATCCGGTCGCGTTGCAGGGGGCTGACATTCCCCTTTACATAGCCGGGAAGAAGGCCGGTGCCTACCAGGCTTTGATGCAGCCGGACGAACTCATGATTACGGCCGACACCATTGTCTGGCTGGACGGGAAAGTACTGGGAAAACCCCGTGACCGGGAAGATGCCTTGCGGATGCTGCACGCAATGTCGGGGCGTACCCACGAAGTGTTCACCGGTGTCTGCCTCACGACTACGACGTGGCAACGCAGTTTTTCTGCCCGCACCGAAGTGCGTTTTGCCGAACTCACGCCGGAAGAAACCGCATACTATGTGGACACCTGTCATCCGCTGGACAAGGCCGGCGCTTACGGTGTGCAGGAGTGGATAGGATTCGTCGGCGTGGAATATATTGCCGGCAGCTACTACAACGTTATGGGTCTGCCTGTGCAACGCCTGTACCGGGAGTTGCTCTCTGTGGAGTAGCGGATAGAGTGTCCTGACGGGTCACCCGTAGGTCATTTTAGCGGGTCACCCGTAGGTCGTACTGACAGTAAAACAGAGAGAAAGGGGCCTATACCAAATCGAGCACCAGAGGAATGTCCTTCTCGGCGATGCCCTGTCTGAGCAATGTTTCTCTGTCTTTGTCGAACAGTTCCAGGAAAGCCGTTTTGCTTCCGCCGGTTTCGACAGCCTTTCCGTAGTATCTGGCCGTCTTTTCGAGGTCTTTCATGACCCATGCCACGTGTCCGGCGTTCAGGTAGTCGGCGGCAACGGGAACGTTGTCCATCACTTTCTCGTAGTACCTCATGGCTTGCGCATATTTCCCGCTGACAAACGAGCACCAGCCGATGGCCCGCCATGCTTTTATGCAGTTGTTCTCCATGAAATCCAGCTTGAAGAAGTGCTGCAAGGCTTCGTCGTAGCGTTCTTCCTCGGCCAGGCAGGTGCCGATGAAGAAAATCACCCGAGCGTTTTCCGGTTGTATGGCTTCCACCCGTTTGTAGTAGTTCAGGGCCGCTGCGAAATCCCGGTTCAGGCGGTGGCAGGTGGCCAGGTGGCGGATAGTCCACACGTGGTCGGGTTTCAATGTGTCCGCTTTTCTGTAGGCTTCGATGGCTTCTTTGTATCGTTTCTCTTTTTGCAGGCAGAAGCCGGTTTTCTGGAAGATATTGGCATCGGCCCGGTGGGTGGCAATCAGTGTCCGGTAGATTTCCAGTGCTTCCGCATAGTGTTCTTTGTTGAAGTGGAAGTCCGCCACCTCCTTCAGCAGTTCCGCCCGGCACAGGATATCGGCCAGGGCAGGAATGCGGTGCAGGGCTATTTCCTCTTCGAACACGTTGTAAATCTCAGTGCGCAGCCGGTTGAGCTTGAAGAAACGGTAGAGGTCGTGGATGTACTGGTTGCTGATGACTTCCGGGCGGTTGGCATGTTCCTGCCATGTGGCATCCGAACGGTTGAACATCGAGTTCATGTCTTGCGAGGTCAGCTGGTTCAGCATGAGGGTGCGTTGCGATTCCGGCAGGAAGTTCATCATGAAACACAGCGAATATTTGTCGCTGTCGCAGAAGAAGCCGGTTTTCAGGATGAGTTTCAGGAGGGGATTGTCCTGTGGCTGCTCCTGCCGGAACATGTGAACCACGCTTGAGTGTTGCGGGTCGAAGATGCGGAACCAGTTGACAGGTTGCTGGAAGAACGGGTATCGCTTCAGTTGTGAGAATGTGCCCATGTAGACATCGGCTCCTTCCATCTGCAGTTCGTTCATCTCCCGCAGCTTGTCTTCCAGACCCATTTGGTGGATGGCTTGTTCCCAGTCCGGGTTCCGGTCGTTGTCGTCAGCCGGGTCTTCAAAGCCGAACTTCATGCTGCGCACGCTTTTCAGCATTTCCGGAAGAATTTCTTCCCGCATCTTCTTGTCTATCTTTTCTGTCTCCCGGCTGCGCAGCAACTGGATATACACCCGGTTCAGCTGTCTGCCCAAATGCCCGTCTTCGTTGAGGAGGGTGAGGCGTGCCATGAGTTCCGGATAGAGGGGGACGCGGTTCGGATATTTTTGCAGCACAATGGCCATGCCTGTCAGTGCACGCTGGCTGACGTGGGTGTCGGCATGTGTGTAGGCATCCAGGAGCCAGGAGAATTTGCGTGCATCGAAGCATTCCAGCAGACTGAGCATGACTGCACTGGTCAGGAGACCGAGGTCGGCCGTGGTTGTCGTCCGGTCGGGCTGTAGGAACGCCTGCATTTCGTGGGCTTCTTCTGCATTCCATGCACAGTTGGTCCACGTGTTGAGGAAGAGTTTCTCTGCCGCTTCTTCGTGCCGGTGCAGAAGGGTTTCCCGGCTTTGCCGGTTGTCGGGCATCAGTTGGCAGACGGCCCAGTCGTCGGGAAAAGACTCTAATACCTTTCTTCCTTCGGATGTCGGATAGCGGTTGGAAGCATTTTTCTGTTGCCTGCGCAGCGAGTGGTAGAAGTGGCCGGAAATCTTGTCGGACAGGATGGTGTAGGTCTGGTCTGCTATTTCCCAGGTCTCGGCCAGCAACCGTTTGTGCAGCTTCTCCCTTTCCGGGTCCTCGATGCCTTGCTGCATGTATTGCAGGAGATAGTGGTAGGACGTTTGGGCTTGTTCCAGCCTTCTGTGCAGGCTGCTTTCTTCGCATTGCCACAGGAAAGCTTCCAGCTGTGTCTGCGCCTCTTTCAGCCTTTTTTGTTGAAGCAAGGTGACGATTTGCCGGTATTGTTCTTGGATGGTTTGCTCGTTCATGCTGTTATCGCGGTGTCTGTTGCATTGATGATGCGCAAATGTACAAAAAGAATGCCAAATCTGTCGCCTTGCATCCGATTATTGTCAGAACTTTACCTGCACCTGGGCTTGGATCACGTTGGAGTTTTCTCCGTGCCGCCGGTCGCAGAATGTGTATTGCGCCTGCAACCTGCATTGCGGGAAGAACCAATACTGCACACCGGCCACATAGTTGGTCTGCTTCTCGTTAGTAGTAGTGTTTTTGTTGAGCATGTCGTAGGAAGCAATCACGTCGAAGTTCTTAAAGGCGTGGTAGGAGAAAGTGGCATAGTAGCCCCGGCTCTTCACGTGCCCGTCTTTTCCGTTCAGGTACTCGGTGCGGATGTCCAGCGGCCGGGTCTTGACGAGGGCGCTCAAGCCCCAGCGGTTGCGCGTGTAGTTGTCGCCCACCTGGATGTCGGGGTTCACGTCCGACGTGGCCACGGCACACCCTTTGCCCTTGATGAACGAACCGCCCACAGACAACCATTTCCAGGGATTGAACATCAGCCGGCCCACAATGTCCTTTTGGTTGTTGCCGTCTTTCTTGTTGATTCCTTGTCCGTTCATCACGGCCAGGTTGTAGCTCACGAAGCTGTGGAACAAATCGCCGTAAATCATCAGGCCGATGTCGCGTCCTGTCGAGCTGCCGTAGAGCGGGTCGCTGCTGTCGTAGCCGGTCAGGTAGTTGGTGGCCTGCGAGTTGACGTTGATGAGTTCCAGGTTGGAAGGCGACATGGGATTTTCGATGGTGAACATGGTCTTGAACTGTCCGAAGCGCACGCTCAGTCCGGGGAAGAACTGATAATCCGTGTAAGCTTCCAGGATTTTGCTCGTGTTGGCGAAGTTGTACATGAAGCAGAAGTTCCATCTGTCAGTAATCTTGGCTTTGACTGTCAGAATGGCACGTTTCACTTCAAACGTGTTGCTGCCGCCGTCGGCATCGTCATACGTGTAGGAGGTCTGCATGTATCCGCTCAGGCTGATGCGTTCTTTGAAGGTATTGACTACCTGTTTTAGGGTCGCTTCTTCTTTCTTTTCTTCCTGTGCCGATGCCGGGAGCAGGGACGCGAGGCATAGGAAGCCGAGTAACACATATTGTTTCATGTTGTTTTTGTAATGAAGGAGAGTGGTTTGCTTGTGTGGTTTGATGATGGAGAATGAAAAAAGGCAACCCCCTTTTTCAAAGGATTGCCTTTTTTATGCATCTCTTATTGGGTTTGTCTCATTCGTTGATGGCTGCAATACCCGGCAGAACTTTGCCTTCGATGGCTTCGAGCAATGCACCGCCACCCGTGGAGACGTAAGACACGCCGCTTGCCAGACCGAACTTGTTGACGCAAGCCACGGAGTCGCCGCCGCCTACCAGCGAGAAGGCACCGTTTTTCGTGGCTTCTACGATGGCCTCACCCACGGCACGCGAACCGTGCGTGAAGTTGTCAAACTCGAATACGCCCGTCGGGCCGTTCCACAAAATGGTCTTCGAGCCCTTGATGACATCGGCAAACAGCTTTTCGCTTTCCGGACCGATGTCAAGCCCTTCCCAGTTGTCGGGAATTTCATTGACGGGACAGAAGCCTGTGTTGGCATCGTTCGAGAAAGAGTCTGCAATCTTGGCATCGGTGGCCAATACGAGGTTCACGCCTTTCTCCTTGGCTTCTTTCATCAGGTTGAGTGCCAGATCCAGCTTGTCTTTTTCGCAGATGGAGGAGCCGACTTTCCCGCCCATTGCCTTGGTGAAGGTGTAGGTCATGCCACCGGCAATGATCAGGTTGTCCACCTTGTTCAGCAAGTTCTGGATGATGTCGATTTTGGAGGAAACCTTCGAGCCACCCATGATGGCGGTGAACGGACGCTGGATGTCGTTCAGCACTTTGTCAACGGCTTTCACTTCTTTCTCCATCAGATATCCGAACATCTTGTTGTCCTTGTCAAAGTATTTGGCAATCAATGCCGTGGAGGCATGTGCGCGGTGAGCCGTGCCGAAAGCGTCGTTCACGTAGCAGTCGGCATACGAAGCCAGCTTCCTGGTAAATTCCTTCTGGCTTTCCTTCACGGCTTTCTTGGCGGCAGCCTTTTCCTCGTCGGTGGCGTCTTCGGCCAGTCCACGGGGCTTGCCTTCTTCTTCTGCATAGAAGCGGAGGTTTTCCAGCAGCAGGGCTTCACCCGGTTGCAGGGCAGCGGCTTTCACGGCAGCTTCTTCGCCCATGCAGTCGTTGGCAAACTGCACTTCCACGCCCAGAAGTTCGGAAACGTGCTTCAGGATGTGCTTCAGCGAGAATTTCTCTGTCACGCCTTTCGGACGTCCCAGATGTGAGCCGATGATCACACTGCCGCCGTCGGCCAGGATTTTCTTCAAAGTGGGGAGGGCGGCACGGATGCGCGTGTCGTCTGTGATGTTGAAGTTTTCGTCCAGGGGGACATTGAAGTCAACGCGGACAAATGCCTTTTTTCCGGCAAAGTTGAATTGATCAATTGTCATAGTTTTCCTTTATTTAAAAAATGTATGAATTGTCTTTTTTCTTGCCTGCAAAGTTAGCATTTATTTTTTCCGCCCGGATAAAAAAGGCGGTTTTATTCGTCGCCCTTCGTGTTCTCTTTGCTAACTTTATACATCCGGCAGTAATATTTGCACATCAATTGCAAACCGCAGTTGTCACATTGGGGGGTACGTGCCAGGCAAATGTAACGCCCGTGGAGGATAAGCCAGTGGTGGGCTATGGGGATGTCGGCCGGGGCTATGTTCTTTACGAGTTCTTTTTCCACACTGAGCGGGGTGGTGCACCGGTCAGACACCAGTCCCAGGCGGTGGCTGACACGAAACACGTGGGTGTCTACTGCCATAGCTGCCTTGTGGAACACGACAGACTGGATGACGTTGGCCGTTTTGCGCCCTACGCCGGGCAGTCTGACGAGCTCCTCCAACGTGTCGGGTACTTGTCCGTGGAAGTCCCTTACCAGCATTTGTGCCATACCCACCAGGTGTTTGGCCTTGTTGTTGGGATATGACACGCTGCGGATATATTCGTACACTGTTTCGGGGGTGGCGGCAGCCAAGGCTTCGGGAGTGGGATAGTCCCGGAAAAGGGGAGGGGTCACCAGGTTGACCCGCTTGTCCGTGCATTGGGCAGAGAGGATAACAGCTATCAGCAGTTGAAACGGGTCGTCGTAGTGCAGTTCTGTTTCGGCCACCGGACGGTTCTCCCGAAACCAGGCGATGACTCGCTCGTATCGTTCTTTTTTCTTCATTCGACAGGTATTTTGGATGCAAATTTAGCAAAAAGGCTTTGCTGTCAAGTTGGGAGGGGGAAATTTCTGCAGCATTGTGCGAGGCTGTTGCCGGATGCCTGTATGGAGCGTGCCCGACACTTGTGTCCGGCACGCCCAACCCCTTTTTGGCCGTCCTGGCACAGCCCGACCAGAACTTGCCGATTGACTCTGCCGCCCTGCCTGTGCAAAGTTTTTCTTTTGTTCTCCGATGATTTTTTCATACCTTTGCCTGTCGCAGCCGGGCAGCCTCCACAAAGCAGGCCGGTTGCCGGATAACTCTAAATAACATAATTAAGAATCATGAAAACCGATCCCAAAGACTGTTTGTATTGCCAGAATAACGAGGCATTGCACAACCTGATGATTGAAATCGCGACACTCAGCGTGTCGCGGGTATTCCTGTTTAAGGAGCAGACTTATCGCGGCCGCTGCCTGGTGGCCTACAACGGACATGTGAACGACTTGAATGAACTGGACGACGAGGAACGCAACGCCTTTATGGCCGATGTGGTGCGTGTGACCCGTGCCATGCAACGGGCGTTTAACCCCGAAAAAATCAACTACGGAGCCTACTCCGACAAGTTGTCGCACCTGCATTTCCATTTGGCACCCAAGTATGTGGACGGCCCCGACTACGGAGGCACGTTTCAGATGAACCCGGGCAAAGTGTATTTGTCTGATGATGAATACCGGGAACTGATTGAGGCCATTCGCCGGGAACTCTGAAACAGGCAGACTTCATTGCTTGGCATGACCGTCAGGCATTGGATGCACGCGCACCGGCACGACGTAACCTCCGGGCTTCTTGTCCGAAACAGGAAACGCGGTGCCGGTGCTTCTTGTGGAAACCGTTGATACTTCGGCATTCCCACGGGGGCTTGGGTGGCGGCTCTTTTTATAACTTTCCCAGAATCTTGTCCATTACCCAGTTGGTCAGTGTGGCACTTTCGCCGTCGCAGGTGCAGACCGACTTGCCCAGCAGGTGGTCTACCACGGCTTGGATGAGCGGCTGCTGCACGTATAGCGGATTCTCGACCACGATTTCCTCCCTGCCTTTTTCTGTGTGCAGTCCGATGGGTTCGTAGGTGAATACCGAAAAGCATACCATACCCTTGTCTCCTATAATCTCGATGCGGTCCTCGCGTGCCGATTCGTGTGCCACAAAGCACCACGAACCACTGCCCACCAGTCCGTTGTCAAACTGGAAGCAGGCACTCAGTGTATCTTCGGCGGGGTACAGACCTCCCCGGTTGCTCTTGTATCCGCCCGCTTCGAGAATGCAGCCGAAAATCTCCTGTAACAAGTCTATCTGGTGGGGTGCCAGGTCGTAGAAGTAGCCTCCTCCGGCAATGTCGGGCTGTACGCGCCAAGGCAGTTTTTCCTTGTTGTAGTCCAGGTCGCGCGGAGGTTGTGCGAAACGGATCTGTATGTTGATGACGTTCCCGATGGTTCCCTCCTCGACAAGCGACTTCACTTTCCGGAAGTAAGGCAGGTAGCGGCGGTAGTAGGCCACGAAGCAGGGCACGCCTGTCTCGTGGGAGATGCGGTTGATGCGGCAGCACTCCTCGTAGGTCACAGCCATGGGCTTTTCGATGTAGACCGGTTTTCCTGCTTTCATCGACATGATGGCATACGTGGCGTGCGAGGATGGCGGTGTGGCGATGTAGACGGCATTCACCTCGTCGTCGTTGATAAGTTCCTGGGCATCGTCATACCATCTGGGAATGCCCCTTTCCCTGGCGTAGGCTTGGGCTTTGGCCTTGTCGCGGGTCATGACGGCCACCACTTCCGAGTTTTCGATCTTCTGGAAAGCAGGTCCGCTTTTGTACTTCGTGGCTTCACCGCAACCGATGAAGCCCCATTTGATGATTTTCCGGGTCATGTCTGTGTCCTGTAATAAGTGGGTTATTCGCTGTCGTCCTCAAAGTCGAAATCGAAGTCGAAGTCGTCGGTAAATTCGGGTGTGACAAACTCTTCCAGTTCGCGCCGGTCCTTCTTGGTGGGACGCCCTGTGCCTTTGGCCCGGTTTATAAATCCGCTGATGCGGTTCATTTCCAACAGTTCATATTGGTCGGGCGTGGTCACGTTCTCCAGCACTTCGGGCACCAGCCTGGCACCCACCCGTTTTTCGATGGGCTGTATCACCTTGAAGGAGTAGGTCACGGGCGGTTTCCGTACCTGTATGATGTCTCCCGGCTTTACCACCCGTGCGGCCTTTGCCTGTGCCCCGTTGATGCTCACCCTGCCTTTCTTGCATGCCTCGGCCGCAATGCTGCGCGTCTTGAAGATGCGGGCCGCCCACATCCATTTGTCGATTCTTGCTTCGTTCATTTACTTCTTGTTGTATTGGTTCATAGTAATGTCGATGCCTGCCAGGCAAAAGCTTTTGACGATTTCCCCGGCTGTTTCCAGGCGTTGGGGGAGAGCTTTTCGTTCCTCCTCGCCGAAGTGTCCCAGCACATAGTCTATTTGCCCGCCCTTGGGGAAGTCGTTCCCGATGCCGAAGCGCAACCGGGCATAATCCTGCGTGCCCAAGGTGGCGGCTATGTGCTTGAGGCCGTTGTGTCCGGCATCGCTTCCCTTCCCTTTGAGGCGCAAGGCTCCAAAAGGCAGGGCGATGTCGTCCACGACGATGAGCGTGCGTTCCAGAGGGATGTTCTCTTTCTGCATCCAGTATCGCACAGCGTTTCCGCTGAGGTTCATGTAGGTAGACGGTTTCAGCAGCAGCAGTTGGCGTCCTTTGACCGCGATGGTGGTGACGGCTCCATATCTTTCGGCGGCAAACGCCTTGCCGTTCGCTCCGGCCAAGGCATCCACCACCATGAAGCCTATGTTGTGGCGGGTCTCGTGATATTCGGAACCGATGTTGCCCAGACCGACGATTAAGTATTTCATCTTGAGGATTCTGTTTTTGTTCAGGGAAAAATGTTGCAGTTGCAAGAAACGCAGAAACGCGGATTAACACAGTTCCCGCCGATTGTGATAAATCTGCGTAGGCTGCGTTAACCCGCGTTACGGGATATTTGCCTTTTTACAAGAGCCTGCTTTTTATTTGGAAGCAGCTGCTGCGGCACCTCTTGCGGCACGTGTCAGCTTCACTGCACAAACCACTGCGTCTTTGGCATTCTGCAGTTCCAGACCTTCGTATTGCAGTTCACCCACTTTGATGGTTTTACCCAAGCCTAAGTGCGAAACGTTGATTACCAATCTTTCCGGAATCATGGTGTACAAAGCCTTTACTTTCAGCTTGCGCATTTGCAGGGTCAGTTTACCACCGGCCTTCACACCTTCTGCCAGCCCCTCCAGTTGCACCGGCACTTCCATTACGATGGGGTTGACTTCGTCAATCCGATAGAAGTCTACGTGCAGGATGGTGTCCTTCACCGGGTGGAATTGGATATCTTTCATGATGGCATTCACTTTCTTGCCGTCGATAACCAGGTTTACCACATAGATGTGCGGTGTGTAGACCAGGTTGCGCAGTTCGTCATTGGTCACGGTGAAATGTACGTTTTCGCTTCCGCCGCCATAAAGCACGCAGGGTACGCTGTTGTTTTTACGGATGGCTTTCAGCGCCCGTGCCTGTTCCGAAGAACGTGCTGCGATAGTTCTTTCGGTTCCTTTGATTTCGATTGATCTCATTTTTCTTCTTTGTTTTGTGTTACTCTAAATTAAGTATAGTTCTCTGAATTGCTTAATTCACCATCACACGATGTGGTCATTCCACACTATGCTGCAAAAAAGCGGTGCAAAAGTACCGCATCTTTTTGAATAAACAAAGAACCGTTCCCTTAAAAAACGATTAAAAGTCAATGTCTATCTTGATTCCGTTGTCTGTTTCGGCGTTTTTCCCCTGGGTTGCGTGGGGTGCCGGTCTGTTTTTGTCCGTGTGGCTTTCTTCGTCGTCTGTCCGCACGTAGGGTCCTTGCTGCTCTTCAATGAAGTTGACGGCCTGTTGCAACCCTTTCGTGAATTTGTCGAAGTCTTCCTTATACAGGAAGATCTTGTGCTTTTCGAAACTCACTTGTGAATCATCACCTTCGCCGCTTACGATTTTTTTGCTTTCTGTGATGGTGAGGAACATTTCGTCTTTCCTGTTTTTCTTCACATCCAGGTAGTAGATGCGTTTGCCTGCTTTGATGGATTGCGAGTACACAATCTCTTTGTCGCTCAGGTCAGCACTGTTCTTTTTCTTTAAATCTTCCATGTCTGTTGAGTCGCTTGTTCGTTCTAATCGGGTTCAAAATTGATGATTTTTTTTCAACTGTCAAAAGAAAATGTCGGATAATGAGGTCTTGCACAAAAAAATGTGGCTTGTTTGTGTGAAACTCATTAAAAATACATACTTTTGCAGCCGTTAAAACAATACTATACTATTAGCCCTATGATTAACAGAGTTCTTATTCGTCTCAAAATTATCCAGATTGTATATGCTTATTATCAGAACGGCAGTAAAAACCTGGATGCAGCAGAGAAAGAATTGTTTTTCAGTCTGTCCAAAGCGTATGACCTTTACAATTACTTGTTGATGTTGATGGTGGCGGTGACGAATTATGCGCAAAAACGCATCGATGCGGCAAAGGCCAAACTTTCTCCCACGGCAGCCGAATTATACCCCAACATGAAGTTTGTGGAAAATAAGTTCATTTCCCAATTGGAAGTGAACAAGCAGTTGCTGTCGTTCGTTTCCAACCAGAAACGCTCGTGGGAGAACGATCAGGATTTTGTCAAGGGGCTGTACGAGCAGATTGTAGCGTCCGATATATATAAGGAATATATGGCATCGGAAGACAACTCCTATGCTGCCGACCGTGAACTCTGGCGCAAGCTTTATAAGACATTCGTGTTCAACAACCAGGCACTGGACACGTTGCTCGAAGACCAGAGCCTGTACTGGAACGACGACAAAGAAATAGTGGATACGTTCGTGCTGAAGACCATCAAACGTTTCGACGAAAAGAACGGTGCCGCCCAGGAACTGCTTCCGGAGTTCAAGGACGAGGAAGACCAGGACTTTGCACGCCGTCTGTTCCGCCGCTCCATCCTGAATTGCGATTACTATCGTCACCTCATTGGCGAGAACACGCGCAACTGGGATCTGGACAGGGTGGCGTTCATGGATGTCATCATCATGCAATGTGCACTGGCCGAAATCTTGAGTTTCCCAAACATCCCCATCAGTGTTTCGCTGAATGAGTATGTGGACATTGCCAAGGTGTACAGCACGGCCAAGAGTGGGAGTTTTGTCAATGGAACTCTGGACGGAATAGTTAAGGTATTGAAAAAAGAAGGCAAGTTGACGAAAAACTAATACCTTTGCCGGCAGCGATTTTTTAAACTAAAAACTGAATATTATGAATTTACTGAGTGTATCCTTCTTATTACAGGCTCCTGCCGCAGGCCCGGACGGTAGCATTATGTGGATTTTCCTGATTGCCATGTTTGTCATCATGTATTTTTTCATGATTCGTCCGCAGAACAAGAAGCAAAAGGAAATCGCAAACTTCCGCAAATCTCTCCAAGTGAACCAGAAAGTAATTACGGCCGGGGGTATCCACGGAGTCATCAAGGAAATCAATGACAGCGACGTGATTCTGGAGATTGCTTCCAACGTTAAGATTCGTGTCGACAAAAACTCGATTTTTGCGGCTGCCGCTGATGCCAACAGCAGCCAGGCTGCCAATAAATGAATGGAACATAGCTTATGTTCGACCGTGAGAACATACGTCAGACTTATTTAAGAATATTGCATCAGGCAAAGGACTTCCTGCTCAGTGAAAAGAGCAGGGAGTTCTTTATTTTTTTGTTCTTCTTCCTCGTTGCGGGGGGCTATTGGCTGCTCCAAACGCTGAACAATGATTATGAGACGGAATTCTCTGTCCCGGTGCGTCTGCGGGGGGTGCCCAACCAGGTGGTGATTACCTCGGAGCCTCCCTCCGAATTGCGCATCCGTGTAAAGGACAGGGGGACGGTGCTGCTCAACTACATGCTGGGCAAGAGCTTCTATCCGGTCACGTTCGACTTTGCAGATTACAAGGAGGAGAATAACCATGTGCGTATCTCCACGGTGGCGATAGAGAAAAAAGTGCAGGCACAGCTGAACGCCTCCACCAGGCTGCTTTCGCTGAAACCTGACACGCTGGAGTATTATTATTCGGAAGGCGAATCCAAACGGGTGCCGGTGAAGTTGCAGGGAAAAGTGAGTGCGGGAAGGCAGTACTACCTGGCCGACACGATTTTCCGTCCCGATTCCGTACTGGTCTATGCACCCGGCGGGGTGCTCGACACCATTCGTTCGGCCTATACGCAGCCGGTAGAGGTGGAAGACATCGTGGACACGCTGAAGCGGCAAGTTTCTTTGCAAACCATGAGGGGCATCAAGTTTGTACCCGCTTCGGTGGAGATGATGTTGCCGGTGGACATATATACGGAAAAGACGGTGGAGGTGCCTTTGCATGGCATCAATTTTCCCTCAGACAAGGTGTTGAGGGCTTTCCCCTCCAAGGTGCAGGTCACTTTTCAGGTGGGAATGAGCCGTTTCCGGCAAATCAATGCGGAAGATTTCCATCTGTTCGTCACCTACGAAGAACTTCTGCGGCTGGGAACGGACAAATACACCGTGAAGCTGGCCAATATACCCAAGGGAGTCACGCAGGTGCGCTTCAATCCGGAGCAGGTGGACTTCCTGATAGAACAAATCCCTTCAAACGGCAGCGAATGACAGTAAAGATAGGCATCACCGGAGGCATCGGCAGCGGCAAGAGCGTGGTGGCACGCCTGCTGGAAGTCATGGGTGTGCCGGTCTATGTGTCCGACATCGAAAGCAAACGCCTGGTGGTTGCCGATGCTTGCATACGCAAGGAACTGACGGAACTGTTGGGTGTGGATGTGTACGACGGGGAAGGCCGTCTCAACAAAGCGTTGTTGGCTGCCTACCTGTTTGCTTCCCCCGAACATGCCCGGCAGGTAAACGGCATCATCCATCCGCGTGTGAAAGCCGACTTTCGCCGGTGGACACGATGCCATGAGTACCTGCCCGTGGTTGGTATCGAGTCGGCCATCTTGCTGGAAGCAGGCTTTGCGGACGAGGTGGACAGGGTGGTGATGGTCTATGCCCCGCAAGAAGTACGGATAGCGCGGGCCATGAAACGTGATGGCGCATCGCGCGAACAGATTCTGCAACGCATCCGTAGCCAGATGGACGATGATGAAAAACGGAAGCAAGCCGACTTTGTCATCCTGAACGACGGCATCACGCCGCTCATTCCCCAGGTGGTGCAGCTGCTGTCTTGCTGCCGTGGGTAGTTTTCCACTTTATCTGTATCTTCCCGCAGGCAGTTCCAACGACTCTTCGTGCTAAAAGATACATTTCTTACTTCAGACTCTAAGTTGTTACCTTATTATTTTACAGACGTTTTTGAGACCCTGTAAAACGGGCACAAAAGGTTTTTCTATTAAAGAGAGTGTTATATGCTGAAAAATCACTTCTTTTGCAAGAAAGAAATCATTTCGGCATGACGCATCAAGAGTTCAAATCAGCTGCACGCCAGCACCAGATTGACTTCAAGGTCAACGATCCCGAAATCAATGTGCCCGCAGACAAGTTCCCTGTCCGCAAACTGGATAGGAATGGCAGAGAGTACAGGATAGAAGTGAGAAGTTCCCTCACATGGGAGGACTGCGTTGACGAAGATGGTAACTATCGTATTTTCTTCAGCGGTTTCCGTGAGGAAATCACCGGTGAGGTGAACAGCCTGGACCTTTCCACGAAAGGGCAAATGGTCACAAATCTCTTGCGGAGCGAGCATATCCCGTACAACGTGTTCTACCCGATGCGTCACGATATGCAAGGCACTGCCGGGTTGTTTAACAAGATATTGGGGAAAGACAAGATATCCGTTGTCGACAGGATAGTGATTGAATACAATCCCGGAGGTTTGCGGGACGGGACTTCGTTTGATGTCTACATCGGATACACGCCGTTGGATGGCAAGCCCGGAATGAAAGGCGGTATCGGTATTGAGGTGAAATATACCGAAAAGGAATACCCTATCAAGCGCGGGTCGAAAGAATGGAACGAAACGCACGACGATTCAGGCATCCATTTGGCCGGCAATTACAGGATGCCAAGTGCCGGCAGCGGCTGGTTCAAGAATGATTTTATCGAAGATGTACCGTTTGAAGACACAAAACGGCTGAACTGCCATGTCGTAGCCAACCAATACCGTCAAATCTGGCGCAACCATATTCTTGGTGCGTCAATGGTACTCGGCTTGTGCCATGATAAGCTGGCAGAGTTCACAAGCCTGACTGTTTATCCCAAAGACAACGGCCATTTCGCCGGAATATGGGCGGCATACGAATCAATGCTGACACCTTTAGGATTGGAAACGTTCAGGCACATTACATACGAGGAACTGTTTCCCATGATGAGAGACTACCTTGATGCCTCGAAAATTCCACACTTCACAGAGTGGATGGATTACCTGAGCAGACGGTATATCATAAAACTGTAGGATTTGCAACCAACGATACTCCTTGCGTCATGGATTATATACTTGTAATGGGCTTGATATATAACAGACCCGACTTGCCAAAAAAAAGACAGGCGGGCTGCCGGGCAAACAGAAAAGGGGACTTGCCTGCCCCTGTTGCAAATATCCTTTGGTGGGACTGTATTTCTGGGTGCATCTGAAATAAAACAATCCACTTTCCCTGAAGCCTAGAAAGACAGGTGTGGTGGAGCCTGACACGTGTGTCCACCCCCGTTTCAATCCGGACAGGTAACGGATTTCTGGAATGCCTGTATCGGGCGTGTTCGGTACAGGCATTCCATTTGTTCGATACAGGCATTCCATTTGCTCGGTACAGGTGTCCATCGCGTCCGGTAAAGGTGTCCCGTTTTGCCCTAAAACGTAATGGACACCTTATGCCTTACTTCTTCTGTTCCAGAGTTTTCCGTACCACAGTGCAACGGAATATGACAGGAACAGGCATATCGCACATTCGGCAGCCCACGGTAGCATCCCTTTCGAAAAGTGCATTACTACTTGGAATACCAATATATGTACCAGATACCATTCATAAGAGAATCGATTCGTGTAACTAAAGAATTTGTTGACAGGCACTATGCGTATTTTATACACGATCAGGGCCAGTGACGTATAACCTATCAGTGACGGAATGTCATTATATAGTCTCCACGGAAATCCGCCCCAACCCATGACAGCGGTCAGTGTCATGGCAACACCGCAAGCGGGAATAAGATACTTCCATTTCGGGATGTTTAGAACCGAGGGATGTTTCATGTAGGCCTCTGCCAATTTCATTCCTAAGCAGAACTCCCATAGGTACTGCAGGAAAAAGCTGTTCCATACGCGCTCTTCGCTATACCCTAAAAAGTTGACTGCCGTAGCCCATAACAGGCTGATGGCAAGGGGTATCCACCCCCCCCCGTGTTAATGTTTACTAATTTTACAATCAATGGCCAGGCTATGTAGAACTGGATGATGGTAGAGATGAACCACATCTGTCCTCCCATAGAGCTTTCCAGTTCAGGTACAAACATCTTGAACAGGAGTAGATTGCCAAGTAAGGGCATCAGCACTTCTTTTCCCTGAAACAGCATCCAACATGTCGTGGCCAGACAGACAATCGCCATTGGCCAATAGATGCGTCCGAACCGTTTCTTAAGAAATTCTTTATAGCCTGACGGTTTGTTCAGATAAGACAGGTAAAGTCCGAAACCACTGCAAAGGATAAAGACATGCACGCCTGCTCCACCGAAAGAAGAGACTTTCATGAACCATGAAGGGAGCTGATAACTTTGGAGGAGGTGCATTAGAACGATGGTAAAGATAGAGAAACCACGAAGATAGTTGATAACATCAAGCTTTTTCATTTTTTTGTTTTTTGATTGATGCGGGCAAATGTAGGTATAAAATCTAAGAGAATGATTTATTTGGTGGTTTTTCTGAGGAAAAAACGTACTTTTGCACCTCGTTGTTTATGCATTCTTTTATATATAAAACAGGACAAAAAATGAAAGTAACCATCGTATCGGGAGCACGTCCCAACTTCATGAAGATTGCCCCCATCTGTCGCGCTATCAACGAGGCACGCCAATGCGGAAAAAACATTACCTACCGGCTGGTCTACACCGGGCCGCAAGACGATGCCAGCCTGGAACCGTCGCTCTTTTCCGACCTCGACATGGGGCTTCCCGATGCTTATCTGGGCGTAAGCGGGCACGACCATTCGCAGATTACGGCCGCCATCATGCTGGCCTTTGAAAAGGAACTGGACGAGCATCCCGCACAGGTGATATTGGTGGTGGACGACCTGACCGCAACCATGAGTTGCGCCATCGTAGGCAAGAAGCGGGGGCTGAAGGTGGCGCATGTCATTGCAGGCACGCGCTCGTTTGACATGAACATGCCGCGCGAGGTGAACCGTACCATTGTGGATGCCATATCGGACTATCTTTTCACGGCAGGCATGATTGCCAACCGCAACCTCAACCAGGAAGGCATGATTCC
This sequence comes from uncultured Bacteroides sp., assembly GCA_964413805.1. Lineage (GTDB taxonomy): Bacteria > Bacteroidota > Bacteroidia > Bacteroidales > Bacteroidaceae > Bacteroides. The sequence continues at coordinate 19,935 of CAYPUJ010000005.1, forward strand.
GGACTACATTTATTACGTGGGCAACATCCTGATAGACACCATCCGCTACAACCGTCACCGCTTCCTCCAGCCCTCGTGGTTCGATTCGCTGGGTCTGGAGAAGGGAAACTACCTGTTGCTGACGCTCAACCGTCACGACCTGCTGGAGAAACACGCCGTGCTGCAGTCGTTGTTGCAGACCGTGCTCCACAAGGCCGGAGGGCTGCCCATCGTGGCTCCCCTGCATCCCTATGTGGAAGAGAGCATCAAGGCACTGAACCTGCAGGCTCCCAACCTTCACTTCTTGCCCCCGCAACGTTACCTGCACTTCGGCTTCCTCGTGAACCAGGCCAAAGGCATCGTGACCGATTCGGGAAACATTGCCGAAGAGGCCACTTTCCTCGATGTGCCCTGCATCACGCTGAACACCTATGCCGAACACCCCGAAACCTGGCGCATCGGCACCAACGAACTGGTTGGCGAAGACAGCTTCGCCCTGTCCGCAGCCTTGGACAGGCTGATGCGTGGTGACTGGAAACATGCCACATTGCCCGACCGTTGGGACGGCAGAACGGCAGAACGCATCGTGCAGACACTGATAAACAGAGAGAAAGCCTGACCTTCCTACCGGCAATGCACAGAAAAAACGGGTTACAACATTCAGTTGGCAACCCGTTTTTTCTGTTTCTTCTGCAGCCGCAGCGGGGACTGTTTATCCCCGCAACTGTTTATCCATCGCAGCCGCAGCACGCCGTCCGTCGCCCATAGCCAGGATGACCGTGGCTCCGCCGCGCACGATGTCGCCACCGGCAAAGATGAAGGGGAGGGACGATTGCATGTCGTCGTTCACGGCGATGGTGCCCTTGCGGCCCAGTTCCAGCCCTTCGACCGAATGGGGCACAATGGGGTTGGGGCTTACGCCCACGCTGACGATGGCCAGGTCGATGTCCAGCGTCTCCGTGGCACCGGGGATGGGCACGGGACTGCGGCGGCCGGAGGCATCGGGTTCGCCCAGTTCCATCTTCTGGAGGACGATCTGCTTCACGCGGCCTTGTTCGTCGGCCTTGTACTCAATGGGGTTGTGCAGCGTCATGAACTCCACGCCTTCTTCCTTGGCGTGCTTCACCTCTTCGATGCGGGCGGGCATTTCGGCCTCGGAGCGGCGGTAGACAATGATGGCGCGTTCGGCACCCAGACGACGGGCGGTGCGCACCGAGTCCATCGCTGTGTTGCCGCCGCCGATGACGGCCACGCGCTTGCCGAAGGGAACGGGAGTGTCCGAGTCTTCGCTGGCAGCATCCATGAGATTGACGCGCGTCAGGTATTCGTTGGACGAGAGGATGTTGATTGAGTTCTCGCCGGGAATGTTCATGAAGTTGGGCAGACCGGCACCGCTGGCCACGAACACGCCCCGGTAACCGGCTTCCTTCAGTTCGTCGATGCTCAGTGTCTTGCCGATGATGCAGTCTTTCTCAAACTTCACGCCCATCTGCGCCAGGTTGTCTATCTCGATGTCCACAATCTTGTTAGGCAGGCGGAACTCGGGGATGCCATACTTCAGCACACCGCCAATCTCGTGCAACGCTTCGAAGACGGTGACGTCGTAGCCTTTCTTCGCCATGTCGCCTGCAAAGGACAGTCCGGCGGGACCGCTTCCGACAACTGCCACGCGGATACCGTTCTTCTCCTTGATTTCGGGCACGGAGATTTGTCCGCTGTCGCGTTCGTAGTCGGCGGCAAATCGTTCCAGGTAGCCGATGGCTACGGGGGGCTCGTTCATTTTCAGGTGGATGCACTTCGCTTCGCACTGCTTTTCCTGCGGGCAGACACGGCCACAGACGGCAGGCAGCGCACTGGTTTCCTTCAGCGTCCTGGCGGCCTGGAGGAACTCACCCTTCTCGATGTGCTTGATGAAACGCGGGATGTCGATGCCCACGGGGCAGCCCTGCATACAGCCCGGGTTGGCGCAGTCCAGGCAACGCTTGGCTTCGGTCAGGGCTTGTTCTTCGTTGAGGCCGAGGTTTACCTCCTCGCGGCGGCTGTGGCTGCGGTATTCGGGGTCGAGTTCGGGCATCTGGACGCGGGGGATGGCAGTGCGTTCCTTGGGCTTCATCTGTTTGCGCAGTTCCACACGCCAGGGGGCGTTGCGGGTCTTGTCCTCCTCAGCGGCCCGGACGGGTTCGCCCGTGGCCTGGCAGGTGTCGGGGTGCTCCAGCTTGTGCATTTCCTCCTGTTCGTAGGATTTGAAAGCACCCATACGCTTCAGCATCTCGTCGAAGTCCACCTGGTGGCCGTCGAACTCGGGACCGTCCACACAGACAAACTTGGTCTTGCCGCCCACGGTGATGCGGCAGGCACCGCACATGCCCGTGCCGTCTACCATGATGGTGTTGAGCGACACGTCGGTAGGAATGTCGTGTTTCTTGGTCAGCAGGCAGACAAACTTCATCATGACGGCGGGACCGATGGCAAAGCACTTGTCCACCTTTTCGCGCAGGATGACCTGTTCCACGCCCTGCGTCACCAGCCCCTTCTGTCCGTAGCTGCCATCGTCGGTCATGATGATGACTTCGTCGGACGAAGCACGCATCTCTTTCTCTAATATGATCAACTCCTTGGAGCGTCCGGCCAGCACGGTGACGACACGATTGCCCGCAGCCTTCAGGGCCTGCACGATGGGCAACATGGGCGCAATGCCCACACCTCCGCCTGCGCAGACCACCGTGCCGAATTGTTCGATGTGTGTGGCTTGTCCCAGCGGACCCACCACGTCGGTGATGTAGTCGCCCTCTTGCAGTTCGCACAGGCGGGTGGACGAAAGCCCCACTTCCTGTACCACCAGGGTGATGGTGCCGGCCACGGGGTCGGCCTCGGCAATGGTGAGGGGCATGCGTTCGCCTTTTTCGCCCACGCGGACAATAACAAAATGGCCCGCTTTGCGCGAACGGGCAATGAGCGGTGCTTCAACCACGAGCTTGAAGACCTTCTCGGAGAAATGTTCTTTGCTGATGATTTTGTTCATTATGATAGCTGAATATAGTTATTTAATTACGTATGCAATCTTTGTTTTCGGGACTATGCAAAGATACGGCTTATTTGGCATATATATAGAAAGGAAGCAGGGGGAAATTGCGTTCCTCTCCCTTTGTTTTTTGGGATGTTTAACCCCAAAAAGGCGTTTGATGCACGCACGGAATGCAAATTTGTCACCTGTCTTTACTGGATGTTTGTGCATTCTGTCTTATTTTTGTAGCCGGATCATTTAAACAACAAACCTGTATGAAGAAACTGCTATGCAAGTTGGTAGCCGTGTGCTGTCTGACTCCGTTTTCGCTTGTGCCCGCTTTGGGGCAGTATAAAACTGTGGAAGTAGAAGCTCCTTTCCCCATGCCTCCCATTCGGGAATACATATTCCCGAATCAAGACTTCTCTATTGCAGATTACGGTGCCTTGCCCGGCGGGGAAACAGACAACACGCAGGCTATTGCGGCCGCCATTGCAGCCTGCAACGAGGCGGGCGGCGGACGGGTGGTGGTGCCTGTCGGCGAATGGCTGACGGGTCCCATCCACCTTAAGAGCAATGTCAATCTGTATTTGGCCGAAGGAGCAGTGCTGCGTTTCACCGACCGCCCGGAAGCTTATCTGCCCGCTGTCATGACTTCGTGGAAGGGTATGGAATGCTACAACTATTCGCCTTTGGTCTATGCTTTCAAATGTGAAAACGTAGCCATCACCGGGCAAGGCACGCTCAGCCCGAGGATGGACGTGTGGAAAATGTGGTTTTCCCGTCCACACGCCCATTTGGAAGCCTTAAAAATGCTCTACGTCATGGCCTCTACTGACGTACCGGTGGAACAACGGCAAATGGCAACGGGCGAAAACCACCTGCGTCCGCATCTCATCCACCTTAACCGTTGCAAAAATGTGTTGCTGGATGGGTTTAGCATTCGCGAAAGTCCGTTCTGGACCATCCATATATACATGTGCGATGGTGGTGTTGTCCGCAACCTCGATGTCAGGGCACATGGACATAACAACGACGGCATCGACTTGGAAATGACACGCAACTTCCTGGTGGAGGACTGTACATTCGACCAAGGTGACGATGCGGTGGTTATCAAGGCCGGGCGCAACCGCGATGCCTGGCGGTTGAATACACCCACCGAAAACATTGTGGTGCGCCACTGCAACATACTTGCCGGGCATACCTTGTTGGGCATCGGCAGTGAAATCTCCGGCGGCATTCGCAACGTGTATATGCACGACTGCAAGGCTCCGCAATCAGTACACCGCCTTTTCTTCGTTAAAACCAACCATCGTCGGGGTGCCTTCGTCGAAAATATCTATTTGGAAAACGTGCAGACCGGCAGCGTGCAGCGCGTGCTGGAAGTAGACACCGATGTGCTCTACCAGTGGAAAGACCTCGTGCCTACCTACGAAGAACGCATTACCCGCATTGACGGCATCTATATGAAGCACGTGCGTTGCGACACGGCCAATGCCATCTACGAACTGAAAGGTGATGCCCGCTTGCCTGTCAAGAACGTTTACATAGAAGACGTGCATGTGAAACTGGTGAAAGACTTTGTGAAGCGGGTGAACCATGTGGAAAACGTGGTAGAAAAGAACGTTACGTATGACTCTAAACTTTGATTGTCATAAAAGACAGCCGCAAATGAAGTTTCCGAAGGCAGTCGGGCTTCATTTGCGGCTTTACTTGTGCTTATCGGGTCTTTCTACTTGGCATAGCTCACCGCCCGTGTTTCACGGATGACGGTAATCTTCACCTGACCCGGATAGGTCATTTCGTCTTGAATCTTCTTGGCTATTTCGGTCGAAAGGCTTTCGGTCTGCTTGTCGTCTATCTTGTCGGCACCCACGATGACGCGCAATTCGCGTCCCGCCTGGATGGCATACGTTTTGGTGACACCCGGATAGGACATGGCCAGTTGTTCCAAGTCGTTGAGGCGCTTGATGTAGGCTTCCACAATCTCCCGCCGCGCACCCGGACGTGCTCCGGATATGGCATCGCACACCTGCACGATGGGGGCCAGCAGGCTGGTCATTTCTATTTCGTCGTGGTGAGCGCCGATGGCATTACAGATGTCCGGCTTCTCCTTGTATTTCTCGGCCAACTTCATGCCATAGAGTGCGTGCGGCAGTTCCGGTTCCTCGTCGGGCACTTTGCCGATGTCGTGCAGCAGTCCGGCGCGTTTGGCTTTCTTGGGGTTGAGGCCCAGTTCCGAGGCCATCACGGCACAGAGGTTGGCCGTCTCGCGGGCGTGTTGCAAAAGGTTCTGTCCGTACGAAGAGCGGTACTTCATCTTGCCGATGATGCGGATCAGTTCGGGATGCAGGCCGTGGATGCCAAGGTCGATGGAAGTGCGCTTGCCGGTTTCGATGATTTCCTCTTCCACCTGTTTGCGCACCTTGGCCACAACCTCTTCGATGCGTGCCGGGTGGATGCGACCGTCGGTCACCAGCTGATGCAGTGCCAGGCGGGCTATCTCGCGCCGCACAGGGTCGAAAGCCGAGAGTACGATGGCTTCGGGCGTGTCGTCCACCACGATTTCCACGCCGGTGGCAGCTTCGAGGGCACGGATGTTGCGCCCCTCACGACCGATGATCCGGCCTTTTATTTCATCCGAGTCGATGTGGAATACGGTGACGGAGTTTTCGATGGCCGTCTCCGTGGCTACACGTTGTATGCACTGGATGACGATGCGCTTGGCTTCTTTGTTGGCCGTCAGCTTGGCATCGTCGATGATGTCGTTGATGTAGGACTGTGCCTGTGTCTTGGCCTCCTCCTTCAGCGATTCCACCATGCGCTCCTTGGCTTCTTCGGCCGACAATCCGGAAATGGCTTCCAGCTTTTCAATCTCCTTGCGTTGCAGGGCGTCCAGTTCCTCTTTCTTCTTGTCGATGATGACCAACTGGTTTTCCAGGTTCTCCCTCACGGCTTCGGCTTCCTGCTTCTTGCGCTGGATTTCCTCCTGCCGTTGGTTCAGCACCAGCTCGCGCTGCTTCAGTTTGTTTTCCGCCTGCTGGATTTTCTGGTTGCGGGCGGCCACTTCTTTTTCCAGGTCGGCCTTCTTGTTCAGGAACTTTTCCTTCACTTCCAGCAACTTGTTTTTCTTCATCACTTCTGCTTCTGCTTCCGCCTCTTTTAGTATGTTGTCATATTTGGATTTGAGGCCGTACCTGAAGAACAGGTAGGAAGCCACTCCTCCGACCAGGAAGCACGCAATGGAAACTACTATTGGAACTACTGTCATTTTTAATTGGTTTTAAAACTATTATTATAAATAAAAAACACTGTGCGAAGCCGTTCCCTTCCGGGGAAACAGGCTTTGCCACAGTGCGTGATGTCTTCTTCTGTCCCTTGCCAGTCCGTCGGCTTACTGTTGCCTGAAATAGTCCTCCAACGTTTCTGTCAGTTCCTTTATTTTCTTCGTATAGGGTACCGTGTCGTTGCGCTGCCGTTGTTGCAGGCTCTCCAGTGCAAACTGGTAGGCTACCATTGTCATGATTTGTGCCTCCGACACGTTCCGGTAACGTTCCTTGTACGCATTCACCCGTATGTTTACCTGCTTGGCCGCCGCTCTCACGATTTCCTCGTCCTTGCGTTCGATGGTGAGCGGATAGATGACGCCACCCATTTGCAGGTTGATTTTTATCTTATCGTTCATACATCCTTTGTATGCTATTCGTTCAACATCGCGATGCATTTATCGATTTCACGCACTAATTTTGACAATCGCAGCTTCGTCTCTTTCACGTCGCTGCCGTTAAGGCTGATTGCCGTAGCTGTTTTTAGGTCTGTATACGTCCTTTTCAGCTCCTTGTATTCGTTTTCGAGCCTTTCACACGCTTCTTCCTGCGCTTTGAGCAACGACTTCAACTCGGCATTCTCCCGCTTCAGTTCATCGTGCAGGTAAATCAGGTGCCTCAGGCGGGCTTCGAAGGTGCTTAACTGCTTTTTTTCGTCTTCTGTCATTTACTGTTGCCGAAAAGGTACACAAAAATACGGTTTACTTTCATCTTACAAAAGTTTTTCGGGGAAAAATGTCGAATTTTACATAAAAATAACCCCTCCGCCTGCTTTCCCTGCCGCCTCTTGCGACCGGCAAGCCGCCTTGCCGCAGGAAAGGGGCCGGATGTTTTGCCTTTCCGTTTGAAATGCTTTACTTTGCAGGCCGACTCGCTCGCGGACTGTCCCGGGCGGGGCGGTGCTGCGGATATTCGCATTCATTATAAAGGTTTTGTGTCTTATGAGAATCTTAGTGACTTATGCCGTACAAGGGGAATTTACGGAACTGAAGTTTCCCGGCCGGGTGGCCGGCGAAGAAGTGCAGATAGGCTATCTGCGCACGGGAATCGGCAAGGCCAAGTCGGCTTTCTACCTGTCGGAAGCCATCCATGCGGGGCAGCCCGACCTTGTCATCAACGTGGGGACGGCAGGCACCGTCGGCCGCCGCGTGGGCGAGGTGGTGGTGTGCTGCCGTTTCGTGGACAGGGACATGCAGAAGCTGGCGGCCTACGGGGCCGAATGCGAGGTGGACACCGCCGACCTGCTGCACGGGCGGGGCTACTGCCTGCACTGGCCTGTGGGAGGCGTGTGCAACACGGGCGATACGTTTCTGACGGAGGTGCCCGACTGCGAGGGCGACGTGTTCGACATGGAAGCCTTCGCCCAGGCACTGGTGTGCCGCGCCAGGCAGGTCCCCTTCGTGTCCGTGAAATGTGTGACCGACGTTGTCGGCCACAACTCGGTGAAGCTGTGGGCAGACAAGCTGGCCGACGCACGCCGCGCCCTGGATGCCTTCTTCGTGCAGACGGGAGGAGTGGTGCGTGAATGAGGTTGGATTTTATATACAGGAATAAAGAATAGTATGTACACAGTCATCAAACGCATGGAAGTGTCGGCTGCCCACAGCCTGAATCTTTCTTATCCGAGCAAGTGTGGACAACTGCATGGCCACAATTGGGTGATAACCGTCTACTGCCGCGCCCGTGAACTGAATGCCGACGGCATGGTGGTTGACTTCAGCCATATCAGGCAAGTGGTGAAAGACAGCCTGGATCACCGCAACCTCAATGAAGTGCTTCCTTTCAACCCCACCGCCGAAAACATTGCCCGCTGGGTTTGCGAGCAGATACCCGCCTGCTTCAAGGTGGAGGTGCAGGAATCGGAATCGAACATCGCCATCTATGAGAAAGATTAATGAAATATTCTACAGCCTCCAAGGCGAGGGATACCATACGGGCACACCCGCCGTTTTTGTCCGGTTTGCCGGTTGCAACCTCAAGTGCGCCTTTTGCGACACCATCCACGACGTTGGGACGGACATGACCGACGACGACATCCTGGCCGAAGTAGTGAAATATCCGTCACGGATGGTGATTCTTACCGGGGGAGAGCCTTCGCTTCAGGTTGACGAATGCTTGGTGGAACGCCTGCACCGGGCGGGCAAGTACGTCTGCATCGAAACCAACGGAACACATCCCTTGCCCGAGGGTATTGACTGGGTGACCTGCTCACCCAAGCAGGGAGCTCCGTTGCACATTGGCCGCATGGACGAGGTGAAGGTAGTGTACGAAGGGCAGGACATCGCCCCTTACGAAGCCTTGCCCGCCCGTCACTTCTTCCTGCAACCCTGTTCGTGCCGCAACACCGGGGAGGTGGTGGACTGCGTGCTGAAACATCCCCGTTGGCGGCTGAGTCTGCAAGTACACAAGCTGATAAACATCCGGTGAGCGGAAAGGGGCATAAAAGCAGTTGCAAACAGCAAGGCAGATTAGCGTGTCCGGAGGAGGAAAAAGGACGATACCTCCTCCGGACACGCTTGTTTTATACGTTTGCGCGACGGCGTGTCGCCTTGGCAGGTTTCAAGACAATGTTTCCCAGGAAAGAACCCCCTTAAAACAAAAAAGGGAAGTCTCACGACTTCCGCAATTTTTCTAACCTTAAATCTAAATCTCTATGAAAAAAACGTGTCACAAAAGTAGGCATTTCTCAGATAGGTTGTTATTAATAAAGTCTATAATGCGCGGCGGTTCTGCAAAAAAAAGTTATTGCTCCATCCGCAGTTCCGGGGCAATGGTGTCCAGCAGACGTGCATAGATGGGGTTGAGGCGCAGCAGCCGGGGTACACCGGTGATGAACAGTTGCCTGCGGGCGCGGGTGAGGGCCACGTTCAGCTTGCGGTCTACGAGCACGCCGTCTTCTTCGGTGAGGTTGGCCAGGAACTTCAGCTGGTAGGCGTGGTTGACGCAGAACGAGTAGATGATGACATCGCGCTCGCTGCCCTGGAAGCGTTCCACGGTGTCCACCGCGATGTCCTCCAGCGGGGCGATGCCGAGGGCGGCCATCTCTTGGCGGATGAGGGCTATCTGGCTGCGGTAGGGCGTGATGATGCCCAGTGTGTGGCGGGTGTCGAACGTGCCGGAAGCCGCGTATTGGTGGTAGATGGCGGTGGCCAGTCGGGCAGCCAGTCGGGCTTCGCTGTGGTTGGCCTTGGCCGGTTGCAGGGCAGGTTCGGCCTGCGAGGGCAGGAAGGCGATGCGGCGGGTCAGGAGGGAGGCGAACTCGTTTCCGGCCATGCAGGGAGCTAGCGTCAGGGTGTCCGTCTGGTGGGGAAGCCCTAGCGACTCCAGTCGTCCACCGTAGAAGGCCCGGTTGGGAAACTCGGCCACGGCCGGGTTCATCCGCCCCTGCCGGCAAAGCATGTCGTGGCAGCGGGGCGAGGCACGACGGTAGAGCCGTTCGAAGAGCGAGTCTTTCAGGTTGCGCAGCCCCACGGCGCGGAGGGCGGGGTCGTGCACCTCGGACTGTCCGGGTGGTTGCAGGATGACGGCGGGCAGCTGCTTGTGGTCGCCTATCATGACGAACTTCCCGATGGCATCCCTGCCGGTGCCGTCTGTCAGGCAGAGTAGCCCCAGGAGTTGCGGTTCCAGGATTTGGGTGGCTTCGTCCACGATGGCCACGTCGAACCGCTTCAGCCGGAACAGGTCGGTCCTGGTGGAGAGCGTGGCCACCGTGCCCACGAAGATGTGGCAGCGGGCGATGCGTTCCTGCACGTCGCGGCGTCTTTGGCAGGCGGCAAGGGCATTTTCCAGCAGGTAGGGGCGGTAGGCGGGGTCGCACGAGAGTTCGCTGCCCACCCGGATGAAGTCTGCGCGCGGCGTGATGCCTGTCAGCATCTTGCAGATTTCGTCCACTGCCCGGTTGGTGTAGGAGAGGAGCAGCAGTTCTTTGCCTTCGGAGCGGAAGGCTTCCACCATGCTGCGCAGGGCGCGCGAGGTCTTGCCCGTGCCGGGAGGCCCCACGAGCAGGAAGTAGTCGCGTGCGGCGCAGGCCTTGAGGGTGATGCGGCGGAAGTCGTCGTCGCGGGCGGCAGCGATGGCGGCATCATAGGCGGTGTCGAACTCCGGCGGGCGTTGTCCCAGCAGTAGGGTGCGGCGCGACGCATTGGCACGCAGGAAAGCCGACAACCCCTGGTACATGCTGCGGAAGGTGGTGTCCATGTAGTCGTGTTCCACGGCATAGCGGCTGTTAGCCGGCAACACGCCTGTGTTTTGCTGGGTGGCCCGCAGGCGTATGCCGATTTCGTCCGGTGTCATGCGTTCGATGTTGCCTTTGAACACCAGTCTGTTTGTCACGTTGTCGGTGTCCCGGTTCCGTTCGTAGAGCACGATGGCATCTCCCTGCCGGAAGTTGGGAAGCCGGTTGGTTTCCGTCGCGGGGGGGATGGCGAGTGTGAGGCAGGGTTTGTGCGCGTCGGCCGCATGGTTCTCGCGGATGCGCAGGTCGCAGAGAATCTCGCCCGACTCCTGCTTCTCCTCCAGTGTGGAAAGCCAGAGCGAGGCGGCGCCCGTGCAGCCTTCACGGTCCACGTCGCCCGACTTGGAGGTGTACAGTTCCTTGGTCACGAAGTTGTAGAGGGTGAGGAAGTAGCTCCGCTCCAGGGGCGAGAGTGCGTGCAGCCGGTCGTACACGCCTTGGATGGCGGGGCGGAGATAGCGGCTCCACAGCACGCCGGACAGGCCGCGCTCGTTCAGGGTGTCGGGATGCAGTTCTTCCAGCCGTGTGGCGGTGTAGCCGGTATCGTTGCGGAACTGGATGGCGTATTCGTTGGCCACGATGCGGTTGCGCACGTCCATCACGCGGCGCACCTGCGCCCACGAGGGCCGGGCGGGGTAGAGCAGGGGATAGCGCGTGTAGAGCAGGTAGGCCTGCACGCGGCGGTGGTCTGCCTGCATGGAGTGTTCCAGCACGGCCTGGTAGAGCAGCATCTGCACCTTGTTGTTCTCCTTGGGTACTATTTTCCCCCGGATACTATACTCGTCCGCCTTGCCCGACTTCATTTCGATGAAGGCCGATACGTCCCGCTGCATGTAGTCCAGCCGTCCTTGCAGGCCCAGGGGTTCGCAGAGGTAGGAAGGCTCCAGCACGGCATCGCGGCGGTCGAGTGCATGGCCGGAGGCATGGAAGGTATGCGTCACCGTCTGCCTGATGTGCTCGAAGTGTCGGCGGCAATCCTCGAAAAAGGCTTTTTCCGTGTCCGGGTGGCGCAGGTCTTCGCAGGCGGCCAGTTCGACGGCATATTGGCGGAACACCTTTTTCATGCAGTGCAGGTAGTCGGGAGGAGTGTCACCCGCGTGAATCCATTCGTCGAGGAAAAGGTTGGCGATGTTTCCCAGCAGCAGGGGGCGGGCGTTGCCCGTGGGTTGCAGGCGCAGCAAGGTGTAGTTGGCCGGGTGGTGCCCGTATTCCTTGAAGCATTCGGCCAGGGTGCTGATGTCTATCAGGTAGTCCGGCTCCAGCACGATGAAGCCCGGTGTCAGCACCCCTTCCCGGTCTGCGGCCACGTCCAGCAGGTTGAGTTGGGCGTGATGCCACAGCAGGCGGCAGGTGGCGGCAAACTCTTCGTTGATTTGCGGCACGTCGTACCGCACGCGCAGGGGACGGTCGCTCAGCCGTTCGGTGGGCTGCACGTACAGGTAGTGCTCGTCGCGGTGGAGGAAACAGACCCGCATACGGCGTATCCGTTGTTCGGCGGGCGGAGCCACGATGTAGGTGGCATCGGCTTGCGGCAACAGGCGGCGGAGCGGGGGAGGGATGGCTTCGCCCGTCAGCCGCTGCACGCAGAAGGCGAGCGTCTTGATGTCGCGCATCAGCTGCTCGCCGGTGGGGGCGGCGCGGTGGTTCAGCACGTCGTTGCCGGTGAGGCGGAAGGTGTGCAGCCTGTTCTGTTCCCGCACGCTGAGGCCCGCTTTGGCAGCCACGTAGCTGATGCGGGCCGAGAGGTCGGTCATTTGCAGGATTGCGTCGGCAGTCTGCGTGCGCAGCAGGCGTTCCAGCAGTTCCCGCAGCTGGCGGTAGACGGCTGGCGAGGGGGCATCGGCCGTCCGGCAGGCCTCTTCCAGCAGGGTGTAATATTCTCGGATGTCCTGGGTCATGCGTCTTTCTGCTCTTCCGTCGCGCTTTCCGGTTTGTCTTTTACCATCAGGATGCTCAATTCGTAGAGCAGGTAGAGCGGGATGGCCACCACGGACAGGGTGAAGGGGTCGCCTGTGGGGGTGATGACGGCGGCTGCAATGACGATGACCACCACCGCATGGCGGCGGTACTTGCGCAGGAAACTTTTATGCACCACGCCCAGCAGCGACAGCAGCCAGGTGACCAGCGGCAGTTCGAAAGCCACCCCCATGCAGAGCACCAGCATCATGAAGTTGCTGATGTAGGAGTTGAGCGAGATTTGGTTTTCGATGGCCGTGCTCAGCTGGTAGGTGGAGAGGAAGCGCAGCGTCAGCGGGTAGACCATGAAGTAGCCCAGCAGCACACCGACAAAGAACATCACCGTGCCCAGCGCCAACGCTTTCTTCACGCCCCGCCGCTCGTTGGGGTAGAGGGCGGGACTGACAAACCGCCATACCTCGTAGAAGAGGTAGGGAGCCGCCGTCACCACCGACATCCAGAAGGCCGTGCTCATGTGTACGAAAAAGGGGGCTGCCAGGTTGATGTTGACCAGCCTGATGTCGAACGTTTCGGTGAAGAAGTCGCCCTGCAAATGGAAGACTTCGCCCATCCGGTGCAGGAGGCGGTAGAACACAAAGTCGTTGTGGCAGGGGGCTAAAATCACGTTGTCGAACAGGTAAGGCATGGCCGCAAAGTAGACCACGGCCAGCACAAACCACACGCCGATGATGCGGAACAGTACCCGGCGCAACACTTCCAGGTGCTCCCAAAAGGTCAGTTCGTTTTCAGCCATCTTGTTGTCCTCGTTGCGGGGGTCAGGCTTTCGTGTCCTTCTTGTCGTCGGTGTCCAGGTCTTCTTTCACCTTGTTTATTTCTTCCTTGGCCTCGTTCACACCTTCTTTGAAGCTCTTCACGCCTTTGCCCAGTCCCTTCATCAGTTCGGGAATCTTCTTTCCGCCGAAAAGCAGGAGGATGACCAATCCGATGATAATCCATTCGGAGCCGCTGGGTAGCAGCAGGAATACGAATAATAAGTTTGTCATGATGCGTGTCTCTAATATAGGTTATTGTGAGTAATGTCTCTCTTTGCGGGTACAAATGTAGAGAAAATCGCCCAAAAGCCACACATTCTCCGGTCAAATCAGCAGCCTGCCGCAACGGGTTTATGCTTTTTTTGCCGTTTCCCGGATGCAGGCACGGAGCGTGTTCGGTACATGTACGGCATTTGTTCGATACATGTACGGCATTTGTTCGATACAGGTGTGGAACGTGCTCGGTACAGGTGTGGAACACGCCCGATACAGGCAATCCGTAACTCGCTTGTAAACAGTGTATTAATTCTTCGCCCGAAGAAAAACTATCTCTTTTAGTTCTTATTAACTATAAGTATTCGTTATATAACTATTCTTTTTAGTTAATTTGCGGGCAAAACAAGGAAGCGTATGAAAGGACTTACTGCAAAAGAAGAAGAAATCATGGGCTACTTCTGGGAGAAAGGCCCGTTGTTTGTCAAGGAGTTGCTGGCTTTCTATGCCGATCCGAAGCCGCACTTCAACACTTTGTCCACCGTGGTGCGGGGGTTGGAGGAGAAAGGCTATCTGGCCCATGAAGCCTTTGGCAACACCTATCGCTACTATGCCGTGCTGAGCCGCAACGACTTCAGCCGGCGCACCTTGCGTGGAGTCATCCGCAAGTATTTTCACAATTCCTGCCTCAGCATGGTGTCCTCGCTGGTGGAGGAAGAAGACATCTCGGTGGACGAACTGAAACAGCTGATTAAACAAGTGGAGGAAGGGCGATGAGAAAGATGTTTTTTATTGCTTTGATGCTCGTGCAACATACACCTGCCACGGTGGTCATCGACCGCGACGGAGTGGTGCGCAAGGTGGTGTCGGGCACCAACCAACAGAAGCGCGACGAACTGCTGGAATGTGTGAAGAGTCTGATGTCTGATTAAACCGGTAATCGTATGAGCCTCTTTCTGGTCTATATCTTCAAGTCCGCCCTTTGCCTGGCGGCGTTCTACCTGTTCTACCGCCTGCTGTTGAGCCGCGAGACGTTGCACCGCTTCAACCGTGTGGCCCTGCTGGGCGTGCTGCTGCTGTCTGCCGCAGTGCCGTTGGTGGAAGTCAGCACGGAGCAACCTTCGGGCGTGGGGCAAACCCTGCTGACGTTGGAAGAATGGCTGGCACTGGCCGGCGCGATGGACGGAGACTCGTCAACCCTTGTGGAAGAGTCCCGGATGCTGTGGCCGTGGGTGTTGATGCTGGTGTATGGCGCGGGTGTGCTGTTCTTTCTGGTGCGCAATGCCTGCTCGTTCTTCCGCCTGTGGCGGTTGCTGCGGGAGACACGGCGCGAGGACATCGGCCGCTACCTGCCCGGAACGGGTGGCGTGCTGCTGTTGGTGCACGGGTGTGAGATGGCTCCTTTCAGCTGGATGCGGTACGTCGTCATCTCGCAGCGTGACCTGGAGGAAGACGGATGCCCCATCCTGCTGCACGAACTGGCGCACATCCGGAGCGGGCATTCATGGGATTTGCTTCTGACCGACCTTTGCTGTTTCCTGCAGTGGTTCAATCCTGCTGCCTGGCTCTTGAAACAGGAGTTGCAGACGGTGCATGAGTACGAAGCCGACGAGGCGGTGCTCGACGCGGGTGTTGATGCGAAGGAATACCAATTGCTATTAATAAAAAAAGCCGTTGGCACAAGGCTCTACTCTATGGCCAACAGCTTGAATCACAGTAAACTTAAAAAACGTATCACTATGATGATGAAAAAAAGATCAAGTAAGTGGGCGTGCGCGAAGTATCTTTACGTACTTCCGTTGGCAACCGTAGCAGTTGCCGCTTTCGCCCGGCCCGAAGTATCGGGAGTAAGTAACCGGCTTTCCAGTGCCAAAGTTACGGATTTGGCAGCAATTGTGAAAGCAAAAGCGGTGGAATCTGTGCCACAAGACACGTTGAAGATTAAGAGTTTGCAGGGAGAAGTAGTAGGAATAGTCTACGACGTGGCCGAGCAGATGCCCCAATATCCCGGTGGGCTGCAGGCCATGATGCAGTTTATGAAAGACAACCTGCACTATCCGCAGGATGCCAAAGACAACGGCAAGCAAGGCCACGTCATCGTGCAGTTTGTGGTAGACAATACGGGACAGGTGACTGCTCCGGAAGTGGTGCGAGGCATTGCCCCGTCGCTGGATGCCGAGGCCATCCGCGTGGTGAAAGCCATGCCCCGTTGGACTCCCGGCACTCAAGACGGCAAGGCTGTGGCTGTGCGCTACATGTTGCCTGTCTCTTTCTCCTTGGACGAGGGCGACCGGTCATCTGTTTCCTCCTCTCCGGACGAGAGCAACCGGGCATCGCAGAATCTGGTATGGGTGATGGACGGGAAAATCGTCTCTTCTGAAAAGGCCAAGGCATTGTCGGCTTCGGACATCGCTGAAATACGGATGTTGAAAAGCGAACAGGCTGTAGAGAAGTACGGCGAAGGTGCCAAAGATGGAGCCATCGAAATAACGACCAAGGCTGCGGCCGAAGCCGACTGAAAGCGGAGCGACGGTTCTTTACTCTGTCACGTGTTCGCGCAGGTATTCCAGGATTTCCGCTTCCCGGTCGGGGTGGAACCAGCGGATGTCATTATCTCGCTTGAACCACGTCATTTGCTTGCGTGAATAGATGCGTGAGTTTTGCTTGATTTTTTCGACGGCGAAGGGCAATGTCCATTCGCCGTCGATGTATTTGAAGAGTTCTTTGTAGCCCACGGTGTTGAGGGAATTGAGGTGACGGTGGGGATAGACGCGACGGGCTTCATCCACCAGTCCGTCGGCCAGCATTTGATCCACACGCCGGTTGATGCGGTCGTACAGTTCCTCGCGGGGGCGTGTCAGCCCCACCTTGACAATGCGGAAGGGGCGTTGTTTGCGGGTGTTTGTACGGAAAGATGTGTAGCTGCGTCCTGTCATGTAGCAGATTTCCAGTGCATGAATCACACGCTTGGGGTTCTTCAGGTCTACTGCCTTGTAGTATTCCGGGTCGAGCAGGCGCAACTCAGCGCAGAGGCGTTCCAACCCTTCGGTCTCGTAGCGTTGCAACATCAGTCGGCGGGTTTCATTGTCCACGGTAGGGATGTCGTCGATGCCCTTGCACACCGCATCCACGTACATCATCGAGCCACCGGTGAGCACCACTGTACTGTGTTCGGCAAAGAGGGCGGGCAACAGGCGCATCACTTCCTCCTCGTAACGGGCCGCGCTGTAGTAGTCCGTCAGTTGCAGCGTACCCACGAAATAGTGGCGCACGCGGGACAGTTGTTCGGTCGTGGGTGCGGCAGTGCCAATCTTCAAATCGGCATACAGCTGGCGTGAGTCGGCTGAAAGGATGCAGGTGTGGAAGGCTTCGGCCAGGCGCAGGCTCAGTTCCGTCTTGCCTACGCCGGTGGGGCCGATGAGTACGAGAAGGAGCATTCTTAGTATCTTTCGTCGTCGTAGGGGTTGCTGCTTCCTTCGTTCAGATAGCTGTCTTGGTCAAATTCGTCGTCGTTGTAACCTTGGTCGCCGTAGAAGTTCTCGTCCAAGTCGAGGGCGGCAGCATTGTTCTTGGCTTCAAACTCATCAAAGTTCACGGTCTGTTTGGGGGCTTCGCCTTGTTTACGGGTGCATTTGGCTCCTTTCATGTGCTTGCCGGTGATAATCTCGCTCAGTTCGATGAAGAAACAGCGTTCGGTCATGTAGTCGAATATGTAGAGCATCTTTTGCTTTTCCTCTTCTACCAGTTCGCTGATGGTTGTTTCTTTCATCACCCAACTGTCTGTTTCCGGATTGTCGTCCATTTCCTCCAGGGTGATTTCTTTTTCTTTTTCCCAATAGTCGTCGCAGATGAAGAAGGATGTCATTTGGTCGTCGCTGTATCCCACGGATTCCAGGATGGCTTTGTGGAAGTCGTAGAAAGTGGCATCCGGGTCGATTTGTATTTCTCTCAGGAAGTCATCTGCTTCGTCGGAGATGATGGTGAATCTGTAAATCATAGTCGTTTGTTCCTTGTAATGTCTTATGTTTATACAATGTGCCGCAAGCAGTGTACTTGCTCTTATTTCCCTGCCGGGATGATGCCGCGTGCAGACTCGCGGATGAAGCTGACGATGTAGCTGATTTCAGGCGTTATTTCCATTTCGTCCTCAATCTTTTTCAGGGCATCGGTCGTGTTCAGTCCGCTTTGGTAGATGATGCGGTAAGCGTTGTGGATGTGTTCGATGGTCTCGTTGGAGAAGTTCCGGCGGCGCAGCCCTACGATGTTAAGTCCGGCGTAGCAGATGGGGTCGCGTCCGGCGATGATGTAGGGTGGTATGTCTTTGCTGAACCGGCATCCGCCTTGCACCATGCCATATCCGCCCACATGGCAGAACTGGTGCATCAATACGCCGCCGCTGATGATGGAATTGTCGTCAATGGTCACTTCACCCGCCATCTTCGTGGCGTTGCCGATGATGCAACCGTTGCCCACACAGACATCGTGTGCCACGTGCACGCCTTCCATCAGCAGGTTGTTGTTGCCCACCACGGTTTTCCCCTTGGCTGCTGTACCCCGGTTGATGGTCACATTTTCGCGAATCAGGTTGTTGTCGCCTATTTCGGCTGTGGTTTCTTCACCTTTGAACTTCAGGTCCTGGGGTACGGCACCCAGTACGGCTCCGGGAAAAACTGTGTTTCCGTTGCCCATCCGTGTGCCATACAGGATATTGGCATTGGGCATGATTTTGTTGTTGTTGCCGATGACCACATTCTTGTCAATGAATACGAACGGGCCGATTTCTACGTTCTCGCCGATGACGGCATCCGGATGGATATATGCTAAAGGGCTAATCATATCTTTTTAATGAGAATTTAAGGGATGAAAGAATAAGAATCGGGTATGGAAAACGGATTATCCGGCAGCTTGGTTTGTGGCATGAGATGCAGAGATTCTCTATTCTTCATGATTCAATGTCAGTTATTGCATTATTTGTTTTTTACGATTTGTGCCGTGAATTCGGCTTCGCATACCACCTTTTCGCCTACAAACACATAGCCTTTCATGGTAGAGATACCCCGTCGGATGGGAGCTAACAATTCTACGCGGAAGATGAGCGTGTCGCCCGGAACTACCTTTTGCCGGAACCTTACACCGTCTATCTTGAGGAAATAAGTGGAGTAGCGTTCGGGTTCGTCCACCTGGTTGAGTACCAGCAGCCCTCCCGTCTGTGCCATAGCCTCGATTTGCAGCACACCCGGCATGACAGGCTCTTGCGGGAAGTGTCCTTGGAAGAAAGGTTCGTTGGATGTGACATTCTTTATGCCTACGATATAGTTTGCACCGATTTCAATCACTTTGTCCACCAGTTGCATGGGGTAGCGGTGCGGCAAGAGTTTGCGGATGCGGTTCACATCCATGATGGGTTTGCTGTTGCAGTCGTAGGCAGGTGCCTGTATTTCGTGCAGGCGGATTTCCTTGCGCATCTGGCGGGCAAACTTGTTGTTGATGGTGTGTCCGGGGCGGGTGGCTATGATGCGTCCCCTGATGGGTTTGCCTATCAGGGCTATGTCGCCTATGACATCCAGCAACTTGTGGCGGGCGCATTCGTTTGGCCAAGCCAGCGGCTTGTGCATGATGTAGCCCAATTGGTTGGCATCCATGTGGGGCACGCCCATCACGTCGGCCAGTTTGTTGTAGTTTTCCTGCGACATTTTCCGTTCGTAGATGACGATGGCATTGTTCAGGTCGCCGCCACGGATGAGTCCGGCTTGCAGCAAGGGTTCTATCTCGCGCACGAACACAAAAGTCCGGCTTGCGGCAATCTCGTCTTTGAAGTGTTCCATGCTTTCCAGCGTGGCAAACTGGTTGGGGATAATGGTCGAATCGTAAGACACCAGTACGTTCAAGCTGAACTCATTGTCGGGTAACACGACGATGGATGACCCAGTGTCTTCATCGCGGAACTCGATTTTCGACTTGATGATGTAGTAGTCTTTCACGGCATTCTGCTCTACGGTACCCACCCGTTCGATTTCGTTGACATAATATTGGGCACTGCCGTCGAGTATGGGAAACTCGGGACCGTTCACTTCCATCAGGCAGTTGTCGATGCCCAGTGCGTACAGGGCGGCCATGGCGTGTTCTACGGTGCTCACCTTGGCATCGTTTTTGGCCAGCACTGTGCCACGGGTGGTTTCCACCACATTGTCGGCCACGGCATCGATTACGGGTTGCCCTTCCAGGTCGGTACGCCGGATTTTATACCCGTGGTTATCGGGGGCGGGGAGAAAAGTAACGGTCAGTTCAAGTCCCGTGTGAAGGCCTTTTCCACTCAGTGAAAAACTGTCTTTCAGAGTCTTTTGTTTCAACATTGGCTACTTTTTATTTAGTTGTTTCTTTAATTCTTCCAGTTCTTTGCGCAGGGCGTTCACTTCGAAGTACATGTCCGGCAGGCGGCGGAGTACGGCTTGCGCCTTGAAGAAAGCCCGTTCTTCCATGGGAGGCGCACCGATGAGGCGTTGGTCGCTCTTCACGCTACTGGGCACGCCCGACTGGGCACCGAACACTACGCGGTCGCCGATGTGGATATGTCCTGCCACGCCTACCTGCCCGCCGAACATGCACCATTCTCCCACCTTGGTAGACCCGGCCACACCGGCCTGTGCAGCCATGACCGTGTGCGAGCCTATCTCGTCGTTGTGTGCTATCTGTACCAGGTTGTCCAGCTTGACACCTTTGTGCACCACGGTGGCTCCCATTGTGGCGCGGTCAACGCATGTGTTGGCACCAATCTCCACATCATCTTCCAGAATGGCGATTCCTATTTGTGGAATCTTTTCATACCCTTGCGGAGTAGGGGCAAAGCCGAAGCCGTCGGCACCAACCACGCTGCCTGCGTGCAAGGTGCAACGGTTGCCCACACGGCAATCATGGTAGACAGTGACGTTGGCATAGAGGATACAGTCGTCGCCTATCCGCGCACCGTCGCCCACAGTGGCGTGCGGGTGAATGACAGTCCGATCGCCCACCTCGGCATTCTCGCCCACGTAGGCAAAAGGTGCAATGTAGACATCCTTGCCTATCTTGGCACTCCCCGCCACGAAAGCCAGCGGGTCGATGCCTGTCTTGCGCGGTTTGCTCTGCTCGTACAGTGTCAGCAGGCGTGCCAGGCTGTCGTATGCATTGTCCACCCGGATGAGGGTGGCCTTCACCGGATGTTCAGGCGTAAAGTCTTTGTTTACTAATACGATGCTTGCCTCTGTCTTATATAAATAAGGTGTATATTTGGGGTTGGAGAGAAAGGAAAGGGCTCCCGGTACGCCTTCTTCTATTTTGGCGAAAGTGTGTACGGTGGCATTCTCGTCTCCGACAATTTCTCCCTGGAGGAATGTTGCGATTTGTTTGGCAGAAAACTCCATGTTGTCCTGTTGTTATGTTTATTTATAACCGCAAAGAACGGATTTTTTTCTGATATAACCTTGTACTTGGCTAAATATTTTAATGCAGCCTCTGTCAGAGGTTGCCTTCGGGAAGGAAGTTTTTGGTCTTCAAAAGGCATGCACTGCCATCAGTTCCCCCTGTAATGGCACAGGTAGTGTTTCTTTACCTTTTTCTCTAAAAGCGAGATGTTCAGCATGTCCGAAGCATCGGCAATGTCCCGCGTGCTGCCGTCTTTGTAGAGGATGGTGATGCAGTCGTCATCGGGGGCGTACATGTTCTTCTCGATGTCCGGTGTGGAGAGGAAGTAGGCGGCTTCGTTGTCTGCTATGTCCAGTTGGCAGGCTATCTGCCGGCGCAGTTCCTCTTTCCGTTCTTCGCTGAAGGGCGTGGCCGACACCTCCACCTTGAAGATGTGGCGGTTCACCATGTCCCGGCTCAGGGTGGAAAGTACTTTGTCCCGGTGGTCGCACCATACCTTCAGTGCCGTCCAGATGTCGTTGTCGTCCAGGCGGATGAAGTGTTCCAGGCATTCGGGGCGGCTGTAAAACACGGTACTGTCCACTTCGTTGTAGAGGAAGAAGCGCAAGGCCGGCGAGGCAAACAGTTCCGTTCCGTTCAGAGCCAGTTCCTTGGCACGCAGCAGGGTGCTGATGAGCATCCGTTCGTAGGCCACGGACGTTTTGTGCAGGTACACCTGCCAGTACATCAGGCGGCGGGCGGTGAGGAAGTTCTCGATGGAGTAGATGCCTTTCGACTCCACCACCAGCCGGTCGTCTTTCACGTCCAGCATCTTGATGATGCGTGCCGAACCGATGTTCCCCTCCGTCACGCCTGTATAGAAGCTGTCGCGTCGCAGGTAGTCCAGACGGTCCATGTCCAGTTGCCCGCTCACCAGCTGGTGGAGGAAACGCTTGGGATATTCGTCACGGAAGATGCAGATGGCCAGCTTCAGCAGGCCGTTCATCTCTTGGTTGATGCGTTCCATCAGCAGGCTTGAGATGTCTTCGTGGCTCACGTCCCGCACCAGGGTGTCCTCCAGCACGTGCGAGAAAGGGCCGTGCCCGATGTCGTGCATCAGGATGGCGGCTTCCACGGCTTCGGCTTCGCTGTCGAATATGAAGTTGCCTTTGGCGGTGAGGTGCTGGATGGCTTCGCACATCAGGTAGTAAGCCCCCAGCGAATGCTGGAAACGGGTGTGCTGTGCACCGGGATAGACCACCGAGGAGAGCCCCAGTTGCTTGATGCGGGTCAGGCGTTGCAGCAACGGGTGTTGCACCACGTCATACAGCAGTCCCTTGGGCAGGTTGATGAATCCGAAAACGGGGTCGTTGATGATTTTCCGTTCGTAAGGCATAGGAAATCAGGCAAAATTTACGGTTTGCGGGCAAAGGTAGGAGATTTCTGCGAAACCGCCAAGCAAGTGCTCCGGCAAGTCCGGGGAGTGCCCTGCAGACGGCATGTAGATGCGGCCTTTACGGGTTGCCTGTACCGAGCACGGTCCGTGCCGTATCGCTCGCGTTCGATACAGGCACGGACCGTGCTCGATACAGGTGTGCAGCAAGGGGGGATCAGTGTGCGTCGATGTGTTTCGTCCACTCTGCTTTCAGGTCGCTCCAGCGGTAGTAGCAGCGGTTCACCGGAGTGAGGTAGGGCAGGTGTGCCTCGCGCTCGTTATGCAGTATTTTCACCAGCACGTCGCCTTCCGTGTTGCGGAAGAAGACGAGTTGCAGGTTGGCAGCCATGGGCGACACGCGGTAGTCCTGCCAGGCCTCGTGCATCCGGCTGAAGTCTGCCTCCCGGTTGGCGCAACCGTCCATGCCGACGAGGGCCAGCAGGCGGATGAGGTGGGTGTCGTGCCCGAAGCGGAGGTCGGCAGCCGGTGCGCCGGGGGCTCCGGCCACGGCAGCATCGGCACTCTCCACAATGTTGCGCAGCAGGTTGGCGGCCTGGCGGGGCATCAGTCCTTCGTTGCCGGGATAGGCAGCGTTGCAGACATACATGCGGGCATTGATTGTGCGCCAGATGTCGAACAACTCGTCATACTCGAAGATGTCGAACAGGGTGAGCTCGCCGGCCAGCTCCGTATTCTGCAGGTTGATGGCAATCCAGTACAACCCTTCCATGAGGGTGGCGGCCTGGTCGTAATCGAAGTGCCCGGGACGGGTGAAGAGCGAGGCCGTGAGCCGTTGGGGACGAATCATCTGCCGCCTGAAGCCGGCAAAGGTTTCCCACCAGGGACCTTCCGTGCTGCAGAAGGTTTCGGCCTGGGGCGAGGTGTAGGCAATGTAGTCCATGTATTTGGCATAGGCCCGGCGGCTGACACGCAAAGCGGGGTTCTGTTCCTTCAGGGCTTCGGTGAAGTAGCTCATGCTCAGGACGCAGCGCACCGAGGTGGACGAGCGGGCATCCACCGCCGCACTGTCGGCAAAGACCTCCGGATAGCGTGCCATCATGCGGCGGGCAATGTCGCGGTGCTGCCGTTCGCCCAGCGGGGTGATGTTGCCGCTGCATCCACGGGCGTCCTCCCACACGCGGTGCAGCCGCAGGCGCACGTCCTGCCCCAGCGGGGTCAGTTCCTTGCGTTGGTAGAGGGAGTCGAAGGTGTTGACCACAGCCCGGTAGTCTTCGTCGGCTGTGCGCCAGCGGGAACCGTGGCGGCCGTAGTGGCTGATGTAGAACGGTCGGTAGCCTTCGGGGGCAGGCGTGTAGGTCACTGTTTCGTCCGGGGCGGGGTAGGCATAGTAGATGCTTCCCAGCTGTTCGGGCGTGGGGTGTAGCTGTGCCTGCGCGCGGGCGGCGGCCAAGAGGACTGCCAGCAGGAATAGAAAGATGGGTCTCATGTCGCGGATGGCAATGGGTGTTTATTTCACGTTCTTTCTCAGGATGTCGCCTGCGGCACGGAGGGGTTTGGGGTCGCCCCAGGTGACGTGCGACTTTTCGATGCTGATGCTGCTGGCCGTGTCGATGTAGAAACCGTAGGTGGCATCCTGCACAAAGCCTTCGCCGTCGCAGGGCCGTTTGTCGTAGACGCCGCCCGGATAGCCGGTGCGCCTTTCGAGGTGCAGGTTTACATTCTCGAAGTGGATGTTGTTCACCTTGCCGGGCACGTCGCCTCCCACGAACACGCCGTTCTCGCTGGTGCACTTGATGTTGGTGAACCAGATGCGGCTCACTTCGCCGCAGCGTCCTTCGGTGGCACCTTTGGGGAAACGCCAGCCGGCATCCTTGTGGTTGCCCACGGCACGGGGGTATGAGGTGACGTAGATGGGTTCGGCCTTGCCCCACCACACGTCGCTGAAGAAGCGGCAGTCCACCAGCATGTTGTCGAACACCACGTCGGTCACCGTGCCTTCGTCGCGGTTCTGGATGCCGATGCCCCGGTTGCTGTCCTTGATGATGCAGTTGGTGAAGAGCACGCGGCGGATGGCATCCATGTTCTCCGACCCGATTTTCACGGCGCACGAGCGCGACACCATGATGCAGTTGGTCACTACGATGTCCTCGCAGGGGCCGTACTGCTCAAACTCGCGGCGGTTCTTCAGGCAGATGCAGTCGTCGCCGCTTTCGATGTGGCAGTTGGCGATGCGCACGTTGCGGGAGTGGTCCACGTCGATGCCGTCGCCGTTGCGTATCTTCAGGTCGTTGAGGATGGTGATGCCGTCGATGCTGACGTCGTTGCAACCGATGAGGTGCACGGTCCAGTAGGCACTGTTGCGGATGGTGATGTCGCGGATGATCAGTTTCCGCACGTTGGTCAGCGTCAGCACGTGGGGACGCGGGTCGAAGTCCGTCACGGGCTTCAGTTCGTAGGAGTCATCCAGTTCCTTGCCCATGAAGGCCACGCCGTTGCCGTCGATGGTGCCCGTGCCGGTGATGGACACGTTCTCCAGGTCCCTGCCGCCAATCCACACCATGCCCTCTCCCCGGTTCTCGCCAAAGGCGCTTTCGGTGTAGAGGCTTTCGTCGGGATTGGCCAGCAGGCGGGCGTTGGGTTCCAGGTGAAGGTCGATGTGCGATGCCAGCCTGAAGGGACCGCACAGGTAGGTGCTGCCGGCCGGCACGAGCACCGTTCCGCCTCCCGCCTGCGAGCAGGCGTCGATGGCCCGCTGCAGGGCGGCGGCATCGTCGGTGGTGCCGTCGCCGGTGGCGCCGTAGTCGAGGATGTTGTACGTCGTGGCCGTGCCCGTCTTGGGATTGCCGCAGGCGGCCAGCAAGAGGAAGCAGGGCAGGAGGAGCAGGAAGTGTCTTGGTTTCATAAGCGTTTGTTTTTGGTGGTTATTGTCGATTTTGATGTTTGCCGGGCGGTCGTATCCCGTCAGAGCCTTATCTGCGGGTTTGTCAGATAGCTATCTGCGGCTTCGTCAGAGCCCTATCTGCGGGTTCGTCAGATAGCTATCTGCGGGTTCGTCAGCTTGTCGAGCGCGGTGCTCTCGCTGGTTCGAGCGTGGTGCTCGAGCTGGTTCGAGCACGATGCTCAAGCCGGCTTGAGCACGGTGCTCAGGGAGCGGGA
>CAYPUJ010000006.1:0-37551 GCA_964413805.1 uncultured Bacteroides sp.
AAAAACGTGTCAAAAGCATTACGATGGGGCGGGATAATGAGGCGGAACTACCGGATTCTTTGCCAGATCTGCATCATACCATGTCTCTTTCGTAATACACGGGAATAGGCAAAACGGATAAATTTGCTGTTTAAGCCACTTTTTTGAGAATCAAAGGTTTGCCGGATTCATTAAATCTTCCGACGATGAATTTCAATCAAAGAAGTATTCTTCTTATGTGCCATTCTATGCTTGATTCTTATTTTCACCTCTATCCACAATGGAATATAAGTATATGTATATCAATATGATATTATTTATATAGATAATCACAGCATACAAGGACAAAACAGGCAGGCTGATTTGCCCTTGCCCAGCCCGTTGTCTTTCAGCAGGCAGATGTGCCCGGTCGCAACCGGGCGGTACGCCGTCTTGAGAGGAAACAGGCTGCGAATGTGGACAGGAACAAGGTGCTTTCGCTTTCGGCATACACAAGCGGGGTGTTGCTGCTGGTCTTTGCGCTGGTCATCATCCGTTGGGCAAAGAACTTATTGCTTGATACAGGCAGAATCGGACAGCCGCGCATGAGGCTGTCCGATTTGAAACGAGGGCGCAGGTCAGAACCGTGCGGAATCATTTTTCATTTATGCTTTCTCTTTCTCCAGTAATTAAATACCTGTTGAGGTGAGGGAAGAAAGTACATGATGCCTATAAGACTGATCCATATTGCCCATTGCATGATTGTGTTACTTTCAGTTATTAAGAGTACAATTGTACAGATTAGGAAAGTCCCGATAAGGGCAATAAACATCTCACAGATATAAATCAGCACTTTGTAACCGGTTTTCACTTTCTCTGCCGGAGCATTTCCGTTCTCCATAGAGGTTTCAGCCGGCTTTTTCTTACTAAGCAGAGAATAAGCAACCCATCCACATACAACTGTGAGAAACAGGAACGTAGGCAACTGTCTTTTAGCCAAATCTACATTATCTCCTACGGATGTGGAGATTGTCACAATTGTTACAATCGTCATGAATAGTTCTGATATGCACAAATACACCAAAAACCATCCGATAATCTTTTTAATCTTCTTCATAATTCATGTAATTTATAATGATTCATTTCTTCCAGCCTTAATCCATCTGAAACAAAAATATGCACTTGTCAATAAACACACGGGAATGATATAGTACACTATGGCAATGGTGCCCAAAGGTAGTGGTATGACATAAAACAAGGGCATATACAGAAACAAGAGAATGGTTCTGAGTTGAGATTTATTGCTTAGGTATTTATAGAACCTGACTTTAAACCACAGCGGAACGAGGTAATCTTCAGAATATTCCTGTCTTACCTTCTTTTTCAGATAATGCAGCATCAAACCGTTCTTCACCAATGTTTCCAATAGAAAAATCATGCCCCAGCCTTCATTGGTTCCACTGACAATCCATCCACACTCTATGATGACTTGCAGTATAGTAATGGCTTTTATGTATCTGTAGAGATTATAAGCTTTCTTGTTGGTTGCTAAAAACCTGGTTCTCCTCTTTAAGGCTTTTCTGATTGAAAATATTGCCTCTCTTACTATCATAACTAAGATAATAGCTGCAGCGATGGACAACAATATCATGAAGGATATGCCATATATTCTCACTTGGTCAAAATCCGAAAAAGAAATTGATTGTTCTACCTTGTCAAACCATTCATCTACATTATTTACGGCTGATACATCAAGATAGTAAGCCTTTTTATTACAACAAATAATAGCAGCTTTAGTGGGAATTAACAGGTCATCTCCCAAATCTTTTTGATAATAATATAACACAGCAGGTTGACCACCAATAAGCCTTCTGCAAACGAAACTGCAATCAGGAATTTTTTCTGCTGTTCCTTTAAGGTAACGTTCATAAACATATTTATCCCCGAAGAACTGTTTATCTGTAAACAAATAACTCAAGTCAAAAACATTAAAAGTAAAGAAACGATAATTATCCGTATTGCTATCGTCTATGTAATAGTATGCACCTATTATGTGAGAATTGGAAGACAGGTTTGCCAGAGCAGAAAATGTTTTTCTGTAAGGATTAGCCGTCAATTGATTGAATGGATGTTGAATGATTATCCCTTCTTCTCTGAAGTTTCTGTCCAACCGGGTATCATAGTCTGTATAGATTATACCTCCCAGTAAAACTATAAATGATATACTTAATAACCATATCTTTTTCATACCATAATATTCTTTTTAAGGCATAAAAAGAAGGTGTGATACTTTCCTGTTTAAGTCCAAGGTATCACCACAACACCTACAATCACAAACAGAGAAAACCCACACCTTATGGTATGAGCATCCACTTGCTTACTGTTGTGATTGTTAGTCTTTAAAGTGGTGATTTTAGGACTTTCACAAGTAAGAAGCAAACACTTCTTTTTCCAATATGTCTTCGTTATACTTTTACTTCATTAGCAATTACTTTTTAGTGTTACTGCTGCAAAGGTACAACTTTTCAGCAATAAACAACCGTGTGACTGCCATTTTCTCAAAGTGGACTCCGGCATATCAGAACCATAGGTATGGGCTGTACTTTAGCTATATACAAAAATAGGAAAAATCACGATTTATATCTTCGGTATGATAAAAGAAAGTCAAAAACCGTCCTTCTCATAAAAGGTTCGCCTTGATACTCTCCGGCTGTTCTTTTCCGGAAGAAAAGCATCGGGCGATTCTTTGTAATCCGTGAAAAAGTGTATTCTTGCAAGCGGAATAACCTTGAAAACGTGAAATTCTGTCGTCACAATAAATTTGAATACGTGAATCATGAGAAAGAAGATATATGACAAACTGCTGAACTGGAAAAAGGAGCATAAGGGTGATACGGTTCTTTTGATAGAAGGCGCCAGACGCATAAGGAAAAAGAATCTCCCCGCTGCCCGGTGTAGGGCGGCGGGGAGACTCTCTTGGTGAACGTCAGTCTAACAACAGCGATAAGCACTTCACCTCATGGCCTGAACACGTACAGCCCGCTGGCATGGGGCGCGAGCTTTACACTGAAATCGCCCGATACCCTGCCCAGCGACTCGCCCGTCCACAGGTTCACGGCCTCTGCGTCGCCGTCCAGTCCCATCGACTTCAGGCTGGCGGATATTTCCATGCCGGAAGTGTTGTCCGAGGCGTTGAACAGGGCAAGGTAGACTTCACCGGTGTTGGCATTGCGCGAGGAGATTCCCACCTTGTCGCCGTCCCGGAACAGCAGTGACACGTCCGTACTCTCACGGTGCATACGCAACACTTCGCGGTTGGTAAGCAGGGAGAGGGTGAACCCGTCGTTGCTCGGCAGGTCTCCCCCGAACATCAGCGGCGAACGGGAAATGGTGAAGAGGGTCATGAGCGAATATTGCTCGTCGCGCGTGAGGCGTGTCATGCGGTCTTCCCCGCGCTCGCCACGGATGGAGATGCGCCCCAGGGGAATCATGTCGCAGTCGGGCCACGTGCCGGGGCCGATGTGCGGATACCACTTCGGGCCTACCTCCAGCAGGTGTTTCACGTCGTCCCACAAGTCCCATACGTCATTGACCATGCGCCACATGTTGGCGTGTTCCTTCACGTGGCCGGCTGCCTCTATCGGGGTTTCGCCCGGAGAGAGGCTGAGCACGATGGGGCGGCCGCAACGGTCGATGGCATTGCGGACCAGTTCGATTTCTCCCTGGTGGTACGGGCTGCTCATGTCGTCAATCTTCACAAAATCCACTCCCCAGGCGGCATACATGTCGAAGAGCGAGTTGTAGTATTCCTGTGCGCCCGGGCGGTCGGCCACGATGGTATAGTTGTCGCGCAGCCACCCGCATTGCCCTTCGGTGGTGTATATCCGGTCGGCGGTAATCCCGTCGGTGCCCAGCACAGGCGTGTTCCTTTCCACGGCCTCTTTTGGGATGCCGCGCATGATGTGTATGCCAAACTTCAGCCCCTTGGAGTGTATGTAGTCGGCCAGCGGCTTGAACCCGGCTCCACCGGCAGCCGAGGGGAAGCGGTTCACGGCCGGCTGGTAACGTCCGTACTCGTCCAGCACGTAGCGGGGGTCGGTCTGGTTATACCCGCCTGCCTTGTCGTTTTCCACAAACCAGCGTATGTCTACCACCACGTATTCCCATCCGTACTCTTTGAGGTGTTCCGCCATGTAGTCGGCATTGGCTTTCACCTCGTGTTCTTCCACGGTCGGCCCGTAGCAGTCCCAGCTGTTCCAGCCCATCGGCGGGGTCTGTGCCCATTGCTTGAACTCTCCCGGGGCGAACGTCCCGGTGTCTTTCTCTTTGGCCGCGTTGCCGCATGAACCGAGCACAAGCGCTGCGGCAACGGCCAGGCATGTCATCAGATGTTTCATTTGTCAGAAAGTGTTTTTAGTGTTGTTGTGTCAGTATAACGGATTCTGTGTGATGTTGGGGTTCTTTTCAATCTCTTCGCGCAAGATGGGCAGCCAATACATTTTGTCGTCCCAGATGCGTTCACCGCCTACGTCGCTGCGCAGATCGCTTGTCGTAAACGTTCTGGAGCCGTCGTCGGCCTTGATGATGGTGATGGCGTGTACGGTGCGTCCCAGGTATTTGCCGGCTTCCATCCAGCGGCGGACGTCGTAGTAGCGATGCTCTTCAAACACCAGTTCAATGCGGCGTTCGTGTTTGATGTCCTCCAGCAGTTCTTCTCCGGAAGAAGTGATGTCGGGCATCCCGGCACGGGCGCGTACCTTGTTCACGGCTGCACGGGCTTTGTCTTCATCGCCTGCCCCATACCATGCCTCGGCCTGATTCAGGTACAACTCGGCCATTCGCAGCCAGATGAAGTTCTTGGCATTGAAGTTGTACGAGTTTCCCACATAGCTCTCGTCCATGAACTTCTTCATGTAGTAGCCCGTGGGCGAAGCATTCCAGCTGTCGATTCCGTAGCGCGTGTCCTGTCCGCCACCGTTTATCTCGCCGTCGCTGCCTGCGGTGAAGTAGGTTTCGATTGTGCGGTCTTTCCAGGGGGCACCGTCGTAAAGTATGCTGGCATAAAAGCGCGGGTCGCGGTTTTCATAAGGTTCGGCGGCCATTGTGGGGTCGTTCCAGTCGAAAGGTACGGCTTCGGTGCGCGATTCGTTCACCACCTCATAGTCGTCTACCAGTTCCTGCAACGGGCAGTTTCCGCCCCATCCGCTGAACCCGTTCGGGAAATTGTACTGCTCGAGCGATGAAAGGTTTTCGCCCTGGCTGCTGCTCGACCCCTGACGGGCAAACAGCACTTCGGTGTTTGACGAGGTGTTGTCGAGGAAGATGTTCTGGTAGTTCTCTGCCAGTGCGTCAACGTCGGTCGAAGAGGTCTGCAGCATCGAGTATCCGGCCGCTTCGGCTGCCGCCACCGCCGCATCGGCTGCATCGGCCGCTTTCTGCCAGCGGTCGGGATCGGGACTGAGATACCCCACTTCTGCCATGCTTACGCCCACATTCATAAGGTCGCTGGCGGCATAAAGCAGGATGCGCGACTTCAGTGCGAGGGCTGCCACGCTGGTGGCGCGGCCATAGTCGTCGCCGCTGAAAGAGGCCGGCAGTATTGAAGCCGCTTCATCGAGGTCTTCAATCATGAAGTTCACGCATTCTTCATACGAGGCACGTGTCTGTTGCAGAATCTCTTCCGTATCGTTTATGGTGAAACTCTGGGTAATGATGGGCACTCCGCCCCAGCGCATGACAAGGTCGTTGTACTCGAAAGCACGCAAGAAACGCACCTCTCCTTTCAGGCGTTCTTTCAGGTCTTCATCCTCAAAATCCACATCGTCTATCTGCTCGAAGAAGATGTTGCAGTTGGCAATGTTGTTCCATTTGGTGCTCCACGAGCGGTTGTCCCACCCGTACCATCCGCCATTCATGCGTCCCAGGTCGCTCGGCGTGACACGTGCAAAGTTGTGCACTTCGCATCCGCGCAGCCATGTCAGTTCGGTCTCATCGACAACGGAGCTTTGCATGGATTCCGTCCATCCGTGTCCCACCTGGTTGTAGCGGGAGTTTACGAAGGCCTCTATCAATGCGGGGTCGGCCCACAAATCTTCTTCACTGATATCTGTCAACGGGGTTTTGTCAAGCAGGTCGTCGGCACATGATACGGAAAGCGATACTGCAATCGCTCCCGCAAACAGTTTTATCAAAAAGTTTTTCATAACGTCAGGCAAGTTTAGAATGTGATATTGATACCAAAATTATACACCTTGGACTGCGGCGTGTTCCATGCGGCCCATCCCTGGCTGTTTTCCTCGGTTTCAGGGTCGATGTTCTTGATGCCGGTAAATGTCAGCAGGTTGTATCCGCTCAATGAGAGGCGGACGGATGAGAGCGAGGTACCCTTCAGCCATGACTTCGGAAGATCGAACGCCAGTTCGATGCTTTTCAGGCGCAGGTAGGACGCATTGTTCAGCCAGAACGTGTTGCGGTATTCGCCGCCTCCCGTCACTGTGGCATCGCGGTTGTATGTGCGCGGGTATGATGCGTATGGGTTATCTTCCGTCCAGCGGTTTTCGTAGAAGTCTTTCGTGAAGTTACCGATGGTTCCGGCTTCCATGAAGGTGTACTGCCACACCTGTGCGGCGCCTTGCCACAACATGTTCAGGCTCCAGTTCTTGTAGGTGGCACCTAAATTGATTCCATACATGATGCGCGGGATGGCCGGTTTGTCCTGGCGCACCTTGTCGTCGGCTGTGATTTGCCCGTCGCCGTTCACGTCCACCAGTTTCACATCGCCCACGCGGGTTTCAGACAGGTGCGGATAGGCATCAAGTTCTTCCTGCGTGTGGAATATTCCGTCGGCCACGTACATCAGGTACAGGTCGCCGCTGGTACCGATGGACAAACCGGTGCGGCGTTGCCATTCCAGCGTGCTTTCGGGCTCGTCGATGTAGTCGATGGTGCTGTGGTTATAGGTAAAGTTGCCGCTCACGTTGATGCCCCAGTCCTTGTTCAGCTGGCGGACGTATCCCAACATGAGTTCGGTGCCGATGTTCGAACATATTCCGATGTTTTCGTCGGGCAGGG
This sequence comes from uncultured Bacteroides sp., assembly GCA_964413805.1. GTDB lineage: Bacteria > Bacteroidota > Bacteroidia > Bacteroidales > Bacteroidaceae > Bacteroides. Next base: position 7,030 of record CAYPUJ010000006.1, read on the forward strand.
TAAGCCCGGCGTATTCGGGTATGGCTGCATTGCGGGTGGCCAGGATGTTAGAGCGTTTGGTCTTGAAGAAATCGCCCTCGAAGGTGAAATACTTCAAGAACTTGGTTTCGATGCCCACGTTGTAGGTATTGGCCACTTCCCAGGTGATGTCGGGATTTGCGGTGCGGTTCAGCCACAGACCCTGATAGACCTGGCCGCCGTTGAAGATGCCGGGATTGTCGTAGGTGTAAGTCGTCATGTACTGGAATGCATCGACCTGGTCGTTACCCATCTGTCCCCACGAGGCACGGATTTTGAAATATTCTATTCCTTTCACGTGTTCTTTCCAGAAGTCCTCTTCGGAAATTCTCCATCCGACGGATACACCGGGGAAGAAACCGAAACGGTTCCCTTTGGGAAAGTTCTCGGAACCGTCGTACCTCCAGTTAAACTGGAAGAGATACTTGCCGGCATAGTCGTAGTCCACGCGCCCGAAGTAGTTCATGCGTGCGGTTTCGCTTGCAGTGCCGTCGTTGGTGGCACTGTTGGTGTCGCCTGCAAATATTTCGTCGATCTGTGTGGAAATGAAATCCTGCCGGCGGGCGTACAGGTAGTCGTAGCGGCTCTTGTACTGCTCGTATGCCACAAACACGTTCACGTTGTGCACCCGGTTGAACGTGCGCTGGTAGTTGACGCGGGCATTCAGGGTAAGACCCACCGTCTGGTTCATATATTCGTACAGGACGTTCTGCCCCTGTTCTTGCGGCACATATTCGCCGTCCTGATAGGTATAAAGGTAGGAGGTCTTCTGCCAGTTCTTGTAAAACCTGTCGGCACGGTCGAAGTACATCCCTGCATCAACGGAAAGCCCTTCGGTTATCCGTGGCAGGTCCCAGTGCAGGGTGAGGTCGGCACTCAGGTACGATTGGCGATCGCGCTGGTAACCCGTGGTGCCGTCAAGACCCGTGGCGGGCGAAAAGTTGTCTTGTGAAGACTCCACGTTTCCGTAGTTTGTTCCCGGGAACCAGATGTTCACCATCGGGTTGTATTTTATCAGATAACGCCAGATGTCTTCAGAACCGGTTACAGGCGAGTTGCGGTCTTCCTGGCGGAAGGAGACGTTCATTCCTATTTTCAGGTCTTTGGTCGGAGTGAAGTCGATGTTTGTGCGGAAGTTGTACTGGTTGTAATCGCTTGCGCTGTTCTTGTAGTAGTTGTCCTGGTATTTATAGCCCAGCGAAGCGTAGAAACTCACGTACTTGCCGCCCGACGATGCCGAAATGTTGTGCGAGGTTTGTATGGCTTGCTTCAGCAGAATGTCGAAAGCGTTGACATTGGGATAGTTCAGCGGGTCGCTGCCGTCACGGAATTTCTGTATTTCTTCACTCGAGTAGGACCCTGGAGTGATTTCGTTCAGCAGTTCGGCATACTGCCACGATTCGCACATTTCGGGAAGGATGGTGGGTGAACTGATGCCCACATTCCCGTTGTAAGTCACCGTGAAGCGGTCAGACTGGGCACGCTTTGTGGTTACCAGTATCACGCCATTGGCCGCACGAGAACCGTAGATGGCTGCCGAAGCATCTTTCAGTATCGTAATGCTCTCGATGTCATTGGGGTCGATGCGTCCCAGGCTCCCGGCACGGTCGGCCACACCGTCTATCACGACGAGCGGGGACGAATCGCCCGTGGTGCTTGCGCCACGTATCAGTAACCCGGCATCATCATATCCGGGCTCTCCGCTGCGGTTGTATGAAATCAGACCCGGAAGACGGCCGGCCAACGTGTTTGTGACGTTCAGCGTCGGTACTTTCGACAGGTCGTTTCCCTTCGTGCTCGATATTGAGCCTGTAACGGATACCTTCTTTTGTGTACCATAGCCTACCACCACAACCTCATCCAGCGATTGGTTTTCTTCTTCCATGGTGATGAACAGGGTGGATGAAGTCACCTCCACCTCCTCGGAACGGAAACCTACATAGGTTATTTCCAACACATCTCCCCTGCGGGCGGAAAGGATAAAGTTGCCATCGAAATCGCTCACAGTACCATTCGATGTTCCCTTCACGATGATGTTCACTCCCATAAGTGCCTCACCACCGGAATCGATTACCTTCCCCTTGACCTGCAACTCTTGCGACAGGACAGGGAGACAGAAAGCAAAGAGCATAATCCACAAACTTGCTGATCTACGTGGGATTTTCTTTTTTCTCATGTCGGTCATAAGCTTAAAGTTTAAAATTAAGAAATAGGATTTTTATTCTCCGGCTGAATCGATCGATTTTTCCAAAGTTAGTTTACTAAAGCATAAAAACAATGGATGTTTTCATAAATACATTTAATAAACAGTTCGTATTTTGACAGTCTATGTTATCTTCATCAAATGAAACTGTAGAATTGTTATCTACCCTCTCCGATTTGTTAAATAAGCAAAACGTTACATCTCCGTATCAGATTTTTAGGGAAAAGCCCTATTTTTGCCACTTTGTAAAATAAAGCTAAGTTGGCAGGCTGAATATGGATGATAAGCACTTACTTCTTGGAATAAAAGCCGGATCGACGGAGTGTTACCGACAATTGTATGAACGTTGGGTTTCCCGGCTTTATGGCTTTGTGTTCCGTTATGTCAAGTCCGAACCGGTGACAGACGATATTGTTCAGGAAACCTTCCTGCGTATTTGGATGAACCGGGAAAGATTGGATCCGTTTTCTTCTTTCAGGTCCTACTTGTTTACCATCTCCTATCATTTGTTGTTGAAAGAGTTGCGTCATCAGCTGAATCATCCTTTGATGGAAAAGTTCGTGGAGTGCCAGTATGAATGGTCTGTTTCCGGTGATTACGTGGAAGAGAACATCGATTTGGAGCGTTTTCGGGAGGCATTGGCAAAAGCCAAGCAAAAACTTACACCCCGCCAACGTGAAATCTTCGAACTGAACAAAGAGTATGATTTGTCTGTCAGTGAAATAGCGGCTCAACTTTCCATTAGTGAGCAAGTGGTCCGTAACCAGCTTTCGGCTTCCCTGAAAGCCATTCGGGTTGAATTGCAAGAAGTTTGTCTGTTTGGACTTTTTTTGTCTGTTTTCTTAGGGGACATTGTGGTGAGATGAGGCAAAAATTCCCCTGTCCGGCAGAGGAACTTTGGGTAAAACGGTTATGCTTTATTTGTGCGCATAGCCGAACTGTGGCGCGTGTTGCATTTCTTACCCGATAACTGTAGCTTTAAGAATAGCCACGTAGAAGGCGTAAATGGGATACAGGCACGGAACGTGCTCGGTACAGGCAATCCATTTCCGGATTGCAGGTGTGGAGCACGTTCGGTACAGGCATCCCGGAAACGCATAAAAAGCACAATTTCATTTCGCGCAAAGTGTAAAACCTGCTGTTTTTCTCCTTTTATGTTATATAGCATACAAATTCCCATGTTATAAATCTGGTGGATGCAGATATTACATGCAGAAACTGGCAGGAAATGACGAATCAATCTAAAGATAAAAAAGTAGTAAGGGAACTGTTGCAGAAGTATCAGGCTGGCAGAATCTCGAAAGAAGAGTTTCGCGTGTTGCGGGAGGCTGTGGATGGTATGACTGACGGCGAGTTGAAAACTTCTTTGCAGGAACAATGGGAGGATGGCGGAGATTATCCTCTTTTGTCTCGGAAGAAGCTTGATGCACTGTATGCTCGCTTGCAACCCTTTATAGAAGCAACACCTCTTGTACGGAAGACACCTTATTGGCTACGGATTGCCGCAAGTGTACTCTTCTTGTTGGCCACGGGTATGTCCGTTATGTTTCTTTCGCAACGGCGGGAGATGCAAGCATTGGCCGGGCGGTCTGTCATAATCCGCTCCGGGGCTGCCGCTCCTTCTTCAGTAGTGTTGCCCGACGGGAGCGAGGTGCGTCTGAACGTGAATTCCACGCTGTCTTACCGCCAGGATTTCGGGCGGACGGATAGACGGATTGAACTGGCAGGCGAAGGGTATTTCATAGTACAAAGGGGGACAGAAGGAAAGCGTTTTGTTGTGCAGACTGATTGCATGGATATTACAGCCTTGGGTACTACGTTCAATGTCTATGCTTACGAAGACAAAGATTATTATGAAATGGCTTTGCTGGATGGTAGCGTTTGTGTCAATACGCTTCAGCCTCCTTATAAAACCCTTTATGCCAGATCCAACGAAAAAATCACTTACGATAAACGAACCGGGGAACTGAGTCTGGAGAGGACATCCAACAAGGTGGAAACGGCTTGGACAACCGATGAACTGGTATTTCAACGCGAACCCTTGCGGGAAGTGTTCCGTTGTATGGAGCGTCGGTTTAACGTTTCCTTTAGTGTCGGCAATACGATTCTTATGCACGATGCTTACACCGGTTCTTTCCGGGAGGAGAATCTTGAAGACATTCTGGAAATACTGCGGCAACACTATGGCTTCCGGTATGTCCGCACGGGTGACAGCATACATATCGATATGAAATAGTTCACTGATTGTTTAACGTTAAAATGATTTTTACAATGAAAGAATAGGACGGATACATTCAAAAGAAAACCTCCGTACGATCGGCAAATCGTTCGGAGGCAAGAGGCTTAGTTCAAGAGCTATGGTGTGACATAGCTTGCATTTGTGAACCAAAAACCAAGAATATCATGAAATTAAAAGGAAATCTATCTTTATTTGCGTGCAAAGGTAGTGAAAAACATGCTATACCTCGCTGCCTTGCCTTATTATCTTTGTGTATGTTAACTTTTATTGGAGCTTATGCCCAAACAGGTACGGTAAGTTTGGATTTAAAGGATGCTCCGATGATAGAATTGTTTTCCGCCATCGAGAAACAGACATCCTATCGTTTCTCCTATCGTGATGTGGATATTGCAGAAAAGCAGAACGTCACGCTGTCTGTCCGGAATGAGGATTTAAAGGCTTTGTTGACCCGGGAATTGACGGAACGGGGTCTTTCCTACAAGCTATCGGACCTGGTAATCATGGTACTACCAGCACAATCCGATTCCCCGGCCCAATCAAAAAAGAAGGTGACAGGTGTTGTGAGAGATGTAAGCGGAGCTCCTGTTATAGGTGCCAATGTAATGATCAAGGGACAGTCAACAGGTACGATTACAGACATGGATGGCCGTTTTACGCTCGACGTCCCGAGCGGTGCCATTTTACAGATTACTTACATTGGATATATGTCACAGGATGTGAAGGTAGAGCAAGGAAAAGAACTCAGTGTGATACTGCATGAAGATTCTGAGATATTGGATGAAGTTGTTGTTCTGGCCTATGGAACCCAGACTAAACGCAACGTCACCGGGGCTTTGGAGACGGTCGATTTTGACAGATTGGGAGATATTCCTGCTGCACAGTTCGCACAAAAACTTCAAGGGCAAATCAGCGGTGTGCAGATCAATCAGGGAACAGGGATTCCGGGACAAGGTATGAATATTCGGATTCGTGGGGCTGCTTCATTGTCCACGGACTCCAGTCCCTTGTATGTGGTCGATGGATTCCCGATTGTCGGTAATATAAACAATATAAATCCCAATGAGATAGAGTCCATGACCGTTCTGAAAGATGCCGCTGCTACCGCATTGTATGGTTCGCGTGCTGCATTTGGAGTTGTACTCATTACAACCAAAATGGCCAAAACCGAGAAGACCAATGTCGATTTCAATGCATATTGGGGAGTCCAGGTAGTGCCGGAAAAAGGAAGAGCGGATATGATGAATGGCACAGAATGGGCACAATTCCGCAAGGAACATTACGAGGATTTGGGTGAAGCCGTCCCTGCGGTTTTTCAGAATCCGTCGCAATATGGTGAAGGATATGATTGGTATGATGCGATGCTGCGCAATGCATTGATACAGGATTATAATGTGTCTATCCAGTCAGGGACAGAAAAGCTGAAGAACTCTATCATGTTGGGATATTTCAACCAGGAAGGTGTCGTGCTGAATTCTGATTATCGGCGGATCTCATTGCGTGCCAATTCGCTTTACCAAATCAACCCTAAGCTGAAAGCGGCTCTGAATGTTGCGCCTACGTACAGTTTTGAGAACCGCCCATTAACCGATGGCTCTTTCTTTGGGGGAGGAGGTATGTTGGCAAATGCCAATCTGACGCCTCCTATTTTGGCTTATGTGGATGAGGACGGTAATATGCCTGTTTCTGTAACGACCGAAGACATAACCCAGAATCCGATGCCCAACTGGGTACGTTCTGTTCAAGAGATTTCGAATGAATATAAGACGCTCAGACTGCTCGCCAGTGCTTATGTCGAATATGAACTCATTAAAAAACTTTTTCTGAAAACAAGCATCAGTACAGATTTGGGATATGAAAACCGGCATTATTTCCAGCCTTCTACGGCAGGACGTGCTTTTAATGTGGAACCAAGTGCGCTAAATGCAAACTTGAGAGAGGAATACAGCAATTATTACTCTTATTTGTCGGAAACAACGGCCACTTATTCTGTCGATTGGGATGAACACCACTTGGATGCCGTGGTAGGATTCACGCTGCAAAAATATCATAGCCAGGCAGACGTAGTGTCGGGATACAATTATGCGGATGACCGTATCCAGACCATAGATGCAGCTTTGGTCAAGAATAATCCGACTACAGATATTCAGGAATGGAGCATGATGTCTTTTCTGGGAAGGATTAATTACGATTTTAAGGGACGTTATTTATTGGGCTTCAGCATTCGGCGTGACGGTTCTTCGCGATTCGGTGTAAATAACCGATGGGGTAACTTCCCGGCCGGTTCCATCGGATGGCTGGTTAGTGAAGAACCTTTTATGGAAAAACTGAGGCGATTGTCTTTGCTCAAATTACGTGCCAGCTACGGTATCATAGGAAATCATAATATTGGGAACTATACACAATACAACACGATTGATATTACAAAAGGAGGAGTCTTTGGCAACACGGTTGTAAACGGAAGCCAAGTAACCAATATCGGGAATTCTAATTTGGGATGGGAAAAGACAAAAATGTTGGACTTGGGCGTGGATCTTTCGTTCTTAAATAATCGAATCACATTTACCTATGATTATTATAGGAAAATAACGGATAATCTGTTATACTCGATGTCCATTCCTCGCGAATCAGGTTTCCAGACTATAACAGGGAATGTAGGGAAGATCAAATTCTGGGGGCATGAATTCAGCATTAATTCGCATAATCTGGTCGGTGCCTTTAAATGGGATACTAACTTTAACATAGCATTCAGCGACAATCGCGTGCTTGCCCTGTCGGGAATGAGCGATTATATGCTGGCACAAACCGGAATCGTGCAAACTATCACGAAAGTGGGCGGAAGAATCGGACAGTTTTATGGTATGGTCCAGGAAGGTGTTTATGTGGATCAGGCAGATTATGACAATTCACCGACAGCTGTAGATTCTGAAGTGGGAACCATCAAATTTAAAGATGTGAACGGTGACGGAACCATTACATACGATGACATAGGAGGTGACAAAACTGAATTGGGTAATCCATATCCAAAATTTACTTATGGGCTGACCAATACTTTCTCATATAAGAACTTTGACCTGTCCATTGTATGTTCTGGTTCGTATGGGAATAAAATAGTCGCAGTAAGTGAACAGGGCACAACCAACCTTGACGGAAACTTCAATGTGCTGAAAGAAGTTGCAAACAGGTGGCGTTCGCCCGAAAATCCGGGGGATGGGAAATATGGTAAAACAACGAGTGGGACATCGCGTGAAAGGGATATTTTGCATTCCAGGTTCATTTATGATGGCAGCCATTTTACGATTAAAAACATTACGTTGGGTTACACATTCCCTTCACATTTGGTCAAGTCTGCACAAAGCTTGCGGTTGTATGCCAGTATACAACAGCCTTTGGTTTTGACCAAATACAAATATGCAAATCCTGAGGTAGGTGTTGATTTTGATGGAAACTCCCCCAATGCTTTATTGCAAGGGATTGATTTCTCCACATATCCTATTCCAAGGACGTTTACTATAGGATTGAGTGTTTCATTTTAAATAGTTTGACGATTATGAAGATTAAATATTCATATTGCACGCTGTTGCTTGCCTGCACCTTTACCGGTTGTGACGACTTCCTTAACATTCCGTCGGATACGTCGTTGAGTTCAGACGTTTATTACCAGTCTCAAAATGATTTCGAGCAAGCTATTAATGGCTGTTATTCGTTTTTGCGTACCCTATATAACGGGAACGAGGGCGCATGGGCTATGGGAGAATTGAGATCAGACAATACAACTTACGTTTATAACCCGACAGATAGGGGAACCATTTCTGCAGAGTTTATTAAGGATTTCCTTGACGATGCGAGTAATAGTATCCCTTTGAATAAGTATGCCACCAATTATGGTATGATTTCTAATGTGAACTATATATTAGAGTCTATAGATGATGTGGAGTTCGATGAAGAAGATGTAAAAGACAACATCAAAGGACAAGCCTATTTCTTGCGTGCTTTGGCCTATCTCGATTTGGTTCAATATTTTGGTTCTGTTCCTCTACATCTGACCCCTGTACGGACAGAGGAAGAGACTGCACTGCCTTTGTCAGATGTTGAAACTGTGTATGCGCAAATCATTCAAGATGCTGAAACAGCGGCCGGTTTACTTCCTGATAAAGCAAACCAGGAACTTGGGCGTGCCACATCCGGGGCTGCAAAGACTCTTCTGGGAAATGTATATATAAACTTAGAGGAGTGGGATGAAGCCGAACGTGTTTTGAAGGAGATTAGTGGATATGACTTATATGAGAATTATGCAGATGCTTTCGAACTTGCTAACAAAAATGGGATAGAATCCATCTTCGAAGTACAATTCAAGGAAGGTAATGAAGGATATGCAAGTAATTTCTTTTATGTATTTTTGGTCCAACCGATAACTGCTGAAGAAGTATCTGCCATAACAGGAATAGAAGAAAATTCTTATCTTGTGGAAGGATATAACATTCCTACTCCTGACATCATAGATGCTTACGAACCGGGTGATGAACGTAAAGATGCCTCCATCGGGATGCTGACTGCCTCAGGTAACCAGTATCCTTACATAAAGAAGTATTGTCATGCACATGCATTGACAAACAATACGGACGACAACTGGCCTGTGTATCGTTATTCGGAGGTGCTCTTATTTTTAGCGGAAGCTTTGAACGAACAAAATAAAACAGACGAAGCTTTGGATTACCTGAATAGGGTAAGGAACAGGGCTGGTCTTTCCAATACGACAGCTTCCAATCAAAGCGACATACGTGAGGCTATTTTGCAGGAAAGAAGGGTAGAGCTTGCATTCGAAAACAAACGCTGGCTCGATTTGGTACGTTCCGGACAAGCTGAATCTGTAATGAAAGCCTACGGGGAAAGAGTAAAAGCCAACCCTCAAGCGTATTATTTCCCAAGTGGTTATTCTGTATCGGATAACTCCTACTTAGACATTCGTCTCTTATTCCCGTTACCTGATTCGGAAGCTGCTTTGTCGCCTTATTTCTAAAATAATCCATAAGGTACCCATGTGCACTGCTTCATGGCTCTATTTTTCACAGATTGATGAACATAGGGATGTAGACTGGTGGGCATGGGTTCCTTTCAGGTTTGATTAGTGATATATATGTGTAAGAAACGTTCTTTCAATAAAACTGAGATGTACTTAATGAAAAAAAGATTCTTTCTGATATGGATTGCTTGCTGCTGGCAAACAGTCTTTTTGTCTGCCGTGGAATTGTGTAACCTGAAAGTGGAATATGCTTCATGTCCGATAGGGATAGATGCACCTGAACCACGGTTCAGCTGGCAAATCACTGCAAATCCCGACGAGCGCGGCATTAAGCAGACTGCTTATCATTTGTGGGTCTGTGACGAAAGGGGAAAATGTGTATGGGATTCGGGAAGTGTCACGGATGATTCCTCGTTGAATATCAGATACGGGGGAGAACCGCTCACTCCGGAGACCCGTTATGAATGGAAACTTTGTGTGTGGGTACAGGACAAGCTGCTTACGGCTTCTTCCTGCTTTGAGACCGGACTGATGTCTGCCGACGATACCGGTGAGAGGTGGGACGGGGCGGAATGGATCGGAGGCGGGGAAGAGGACATTCCACTGTATTCGCATTATTTGCCGGTATTCAAACTCAATTATGTATTCCGGTTTGATGCCGTTGCACCATCTTTGAGGACAGCCTTTGTTTACGGAGCCAATGACAGACGGTTGATGGATGCCAACAAAAACCTGTTCAAACTGGCGAACGGGAAGGATGAATCCTTTATAAGAATAGAAATCGATGCCAATCCGCTGGACGAAGAAAAGGAGGCGGTTCTCAGGGTGTACCGTGCAGGATATTGCCCGACGGATAATCCGGCTGTCCCATTGAAAGAATTTCCCATCCCAAAGGAAAGATTCAACCGGGAAACAAAACACAGGGAGCATACATTGACCCTGACTTCCGATTTAGGCTTTACCCGCTTCTTCTTCGACGGGGAAACCGAACCTTTCGGAGAGATAAACCTGAATCCGTTGGGACAAGGAGGGGACTTTATTGCCTTTCCGGTGGTGGGGGATGTCGGTTTTGGGTTGCCGGAAGGAAAGTACTCTGCTGCCTTACGGCTGGAGATCGGTAATTTCCGGAGTCCGGGAAACGTCCTTGCCACAGTAAAGCCTTCTGCTTCCGCACCTGAAAGTCAGCTTCACCTGGTCAATCCCGGCAGAAACGCTGCTCCCATGCTGCGCACCGTCTTTTCTCCCCGGAAAGAAGTCGTCAAGGCACGGCTGTATGTCACGGCGCGTGGAATCTATGACTTTTATATCAATGGCCAACGTGTCGGCGATGATTATTTCAACCCCGGAGCCACACAGTACAACAGGACGCATCTGTATCAGACTTTCGATGTGACCCCTTTGATCCGTGCCGGGGAGAATGTGGCCGGTGCAATCTTGTCGGAAGGCTGGTGGAGTGGAGGATGTACTTATACGGGCGGTAATTGGAATTATTTTGGAGACCGCCAATCGTTGTTGGCAAAACTGGTGTTGACCTATGCCGATGGTGAAAAAGAAAGCCTTGTCACCCGTCCGGATACGTGGAAGTTCTTCAATCAGGGGCCTGTGGTTTACGGCAGTTTCTTCCAGGGCGAAGTGTATGATGCACAGAGGGAAAAACTTGTTGATGGATGGCATACCTGTTCTTATGATGACAGTGCGTGGATGCCGGCTCAGGTTGTACCGCTGGAAGGCACTGTGAGTACCGTTGGGGGAAACGGCTCTCCAAGGGTGGATGATTATTCCGGCTATCGTCTGACGGGACAGTCCGGACAGACTGTGAAAGCGGTCAGGGAACTGGTTGCCCAAAGCGTGGAACAGGTCCGTCCGGGAGTCTTCGTCTATGATATGGGACAGAATATGGTAGGGGTACCTCACATTACACTGACCGGTTGTGAACCGGGGCAACATATTTATTTGCGTTTTGCAGAGGTGAAGTATCCCCATCTTTCCCGTTATAGTGGAAATGAAGGTATGATAATGTTAGAGAATATCCGTGCCGCGATGGCCCAGGATATTTATATAGCTTGTGGCAATGAACAGGAAATCATCGCCCCGCGTTTCACTTATCACGGCTATCGTTTTGTCGAAATAACCGGCATTGACCATCCTTTGCCCTTGGAATGTGTGAAAGGGACGGTTCTCAGTTCGGTCGACAAATTGCTGTCACATTATGAAACTTCCAATCCGAAAGTAAACCGGCTGTGGGAGAATATCGTATGGTCTACTTATGGGAATTTCCTTTCTATCCCTACCGATTGTCCGCAACGCAACGAACGTATGGGGTGGGCCGGAGACATTTCTGTGTTTTCGCGCACTGCGACTTATCTTATTGATGCGTCGCAATTCCTTCGCCGTTATTTGCGTGCCATGCGTGATTTGCAGCGTGAAGACGGACGTTTCCCCGACATAGCCCCGTTGGGTGGCGGTTTCGGTGGTATGTTATGGGGAAGCGCAGGAATCACAATACCTTGGGAATGTTACATTCAATACCGGGATGAAGAGTTACTGCGGGAACATTATCCGTCCATGAAGCATTACATACGGTACATTCTGGACAAGTGCATCAGCAAAGATACAGGCGTGCTGGAGCAAGAGAAGGTTTGGGGAAACTTGGGCGACTGGCTGGGATTGGAAGATTCCCGGAACGATGCGACCTTGCTTTGGGAGGCTTATTTTATTTACGATTTAAAGATTATGCAGCAGATAGCATCTGTGTTGGGACACGATAAAGACCGGACTTATTATGAACGCTTGTGCGAGGAACGGGTGGATTTCTTCAACAGGACTTATATAGCAACATCAACCGGAAAGACCCGTTCCGCTGACGGGCAACGTATTGTGGACACACAGACATCTTATGTGCTTCCATTGGCTTTTGACATCATACCGGATACATTGCGCCGGAAGGTGGCTGATTGTCTGATAAATTCAATCATGCGTGAGAATAAAACGGATGATGGCATACAATGTCCGCCTTATTCTTTGATGACCGGATTCATAGGAACCGCATGGGTCAGCAGAGCCTTGTCTGATTGCGGCCGTGCAGACGTTGCCTACAGGCTGTTGCAGCAAACGTCCTATCCCTCGTGGATATATCCCGTGGAACAAGGGGCCACTACCATCTGGGAGCGTCTCAACTCATATACTCACACTGACGGGTTTGGTAGCAACAACCGGATGAATTCATTCAATCATTATTCTTTCGGGGCAGTCGGTTCGTGGATGTACAATTATTCATTGGGAATACAGCCGGACATCCGTTTCCCGGGATTCAAGCATTTCATCTTAAGACCCGAACCGGACCCGACGGGACAAATGAAGCAGGCCAAAGGATTCTATGATTCGATGTACGGACGGATTGAAAGCAAATGGGAAATAATGCCGCACCTGATAGAATACACATTCTCTGTTCCGGCCAATACGGATGCCACTGTTTATTTGCCCGTGAAAGAATTGCGCTCTGTGGAAATGAACGGTTCCATTCTCCGGAAGGATGCTGATTTCGTCATGGAAAGCGACAGGATTAAAATGGAGCTTGCCTCCGGCACTTACACAATAAAGGTCTTCCACGAATAAAAAGGAAGCCTCGCAATCCTTGTCCGTGCTCCTGTATGGTAAAGCGTTGTGTACTGGCATACCGGTTGGTCGTGTAAATGAAAGAGTTGTGATGCTCCCGTGGAAATCTTTCCGCCCCTTTCTTGCGGATTTATGGATTTTTCCATAACTTGCCACCGTATTCTTCAAACAAAAACACGAAACAGCTTCTTATGTCATGAGTAATATCTACCGGATAGGTTCGGGAAACCTGACTTTCGAACTGATTGAACGCATCATTGCCGAAAACCTCAAGCTGGAACTGGCTCCCGAAGCTAGGGAACGCATCCTGCGTTGCCGCGACTACCTCGACCGGAAGATTGCCCAGTCGGAAGAACCCCTCTATGGCATCACCACCGGCTTCGGCTCGCTCTGCAACCGGAACATCTCGCCCGACGAACTGGGCACCCTTCAGGAAAACCTCATCAAGAGCCATGCGTGCAGCGTGGGCGAGGAGATTCCGCCCGTCATCATCAAGCTGATGATGCTGCTCAAAGCCCATGCTCTCTCTCTGGGGCACAGCGGCGTGCAGCTCATCACCGTGCAGCGCATCATCGACTTCTTCAACAACGACGTCCTGCCCATCGTCTACGACCGTGGCTCCCTGGGCGCATCGGGCGACCTGGCACCGCTGGCCAATCTCTTCCTGCCCCTCATCGGTGTGGGCGATGTCTGCTACAAGGGCAAGAAGTGCGAGGCCATCAGTGTGCTCGACCAGTTCGGCTGGGAGCCTGTCCGCCTGAAGAGCAAGGAAGGGCTTGCCCTGCTGAACGGCACGCAGTTCATGAGTGCCAACGGCGTGTTTGCCGTCCTCAAGGCACGCCGCCTTTCGCGCCGGGCCGACCTCATTGCCGCCCTCTCGCTCGAAGCCTTCGACGGGCGCATCGACCCCTTCATGGACTGCATCCAGCAGATACGCCCGCACCGGGGACAGATCGAGACGGGCGACAACTTCCGCCGCCTGCTGGAGGGCAGCGAACTCATTGCCCGCCCCAAGCAGCACGTGCAGGACCCCTATTCCTTCCGCTGCATCCCGCAGGTGCACGGTGCCACGAAAGATGCCTTGCGCTACGTCTCGTCGGTGCTGCTCACCGAAATCAACTCGGTGACGGACAATCCCACCATCTTTCCCGAAGAAGACCTCATCATCTCCGGCGGCAACTTCCACGGGCAACCCCTGGCCATTGCCTGTGACTTCCTGGGCATCGCCCTGGCCGAACTGGGCAACATGTCCGAGCGGCGCGTGGCACAGCTCATCATGGGGCTGCGCGGCCTGCCCGAGTTCCTGGTGGCCAATCCCGGCCTGAACTCCGGCTTCATGATTCCGCAGTATGCCGCCGCCTCGATGGTGAGTCAGAACAAAATGTATTGCACCCCGGCCTCGTGCGACTCCATCGTGTCCAGCAACGGGCAGGAAGACCACGTCAGCATGGGGGCCAACGCCGCCACCAAGCTGTTCCGCATCATGGACAACCTGGACCACATCCTGGCCATCGAACTGATGAATGCCGCACAGGGCATCGAATTCCGCCGTCCGCTCAAGACCTCGCCCCTGCTGGAGCGTTTCTTGTCCGAGTACCGCCGCGAGGTGCCTTTTGTGAAAGAGGACATCGTGATGTACAAGGAGATTCACAAGACGGTGGCATTCCTCAACCGCACGAAGTTCCAGTGGTGAGTGCCGGAAGAAAAAAAAGAATCTCCCCGCTGCCCGATGGGGCGGCGGGGAGATTCTTTAAGTAGGCATCAGTCTAAGGGTTCTGTTTCGGGATCGGTTATCGTGATGCTGTAGAGTTTGACACCGGCAGGGTTCAATCCAAAGGTGCTGTCTCCGGGTCGTAGACTTCTACGTCCACATCGTAGAACTTAAATTCAGCCATGTGGAAATAATTGGCGTTGGAAGATGCGGTCAACACGTTCAACCGGAAATGGGTGAATGTGGTTCCGGGCATGCAGAAGGAGCCTTCATAATGCGCGCCGGAGGTAGTCGGCAAACCACTTAATGTCTCCACTGTAGTCCATGTTTCTCCGTCTTGGCTGATTTGGAGCTCTGCAGAACTAGGGTAACCATCCGTATTGCTGACGATACGGTTCCACCACTCAACTGCGAAGTTCTCATGTTCTTCATTAAAATCAACCTGTATGTAATGAGGCATCTCTATTTGCGGACTGCTCCATCTTATGTGGAAGAAAGTGGTCAGGTCACCGTCAACCAGATTGCTGATGGGGCCTTCAGTCGGTTCCTGGGCATCTGTACTCAACTGGTCTGCTGTCAGAACGACTTCCGTGCGTCCGGTTTCTTCATACGTTGCCGGTGCAGCTCCCGATTGTGCGTTCACTTCCGTCACGGCACTTCCTTCTCCCTTTGCATTGAACGTCTGAAACGAGAAAGTATAGTCGCCGAAGCGTGCCCTTGTCTCATCAATCAGCATCTCCGTTGTCCCCATAGAGGCAAGCAGGCAAACGTCTTCTTTCTCCAACGGGTCGTAATAGCGGATCTGCATATACTCGAACGCGGCTCCTTCCGGTAACGTCCAGTACAGTTGAATCTGTCCCGGCAAGGCCTCGGAAGTGATGTTCGAAGCCGGAATGGCGGTGGGTGCCGAAGTCACCCCCTCCAATTCATACGTTTGCAGCTTGTCGTCGCAACCGGTCATGCCCGTCAGCAGGCCGATTGCCAGTATCCATGTATGTTTCAGTTTCATCATCTTGTCAGGTATTAAAATGTTTTCACTGTGTCAGTTGGGTTACCATCCTTCGTTTTGCACCAGGTTGGTGTTCTTGCGTACTTCCGAGTCGGGTATGGGGAAGAGATACATGCAGTCTTTCCACACCAGTTGCTTGGTCTGCCGCGTGTAGGTGAACGATTCGTCGTCGTTCAGCGTGATGTTCATGCGATCCAGGCTTTCGAAGCCTCCTTCGTGCCAGCGGCGCACGTCCCAGAACCGGTGTCCCTCGAACGCCAGTTCCACCATGCGCTCCTTCTTGTAGACCTCCCAGAACTCGTCGGCAGACATGCCTGTGGGCAGGTCGGGCATCTCCACGTCAGAGCGGTGGCGCAGGAGGTTCACTGCCTCGCGGGCACTGAGGGTGAGGGTGGCATCGGTCTGGTCGGGCGAGTTGAAGTAGCGGAAGGTTGCTTCGGCATAGTTCAGCAGAAATTCGCCCAGCCGGAATGTCACCCAGCTGTGTACCAGTCCGGAGGTTCCGGTACTGGAACTGATGTCGGTGCTGCCGTTGAGGTACTTCTTCACGTAGTAGCCGGTGGGTGTGGCATAGGGGGTGGGAGAGCCGTCGCGTCCGCCCTCGTAGGTCTCCAGCGCATAGGAGTTGGTGTTGGGCCAACTGTCGCCGTTGTAGGCGATGGTCAGTGCAAAGCGCGGGTCGAGGTCTGCGTAGGGGTCAAGTCCTTGTTGTGCAGCTTCCTCCACGGTGAGGTAGGTGCCGTCGGTGCGTTGGTAGGCATCGACCAGGGTCTGCGTGGGGCAGTTGCCCGAGTTGGCGTTCTCCATGCTGATGGGGTAGTTGACCGTCTCGGGTTCGTTGGTGCTGCCCACGCGGCGCACGAAAATCATCTCCTGTCCCTGCCAGTTGCTTTCGCTCCAGATGTCGGCGTAGCTGCCCAGGCTGATGCCGTTCTCGTCGCAGAAATCAATCACCTCCAGGCAGGCTTCGGCAGCCTCGCGATAGAGCTGCGTGTCGTTGCTCTCGTTGAAGAGGGGACTGGCTTGGTAGAGCAGGGTGCGTGCCTTGAGGGCCAGTGCCATGCCACGGGTCACGCGGCCGGTTTCCGGACTGGTGCCGTTGGCGGCATCGTTCGTCAGGTCGGTGTAGTCGATGGGCAGTTCGGGAGCCACGGCATCACATTCGCTCACGATGAAGTCCATCACGTCCTCATAGGACGTGCGGCTGATGGTGTTTGCCTCCTCCTCGGTGGGCACGTTGGTGTAGAAGGGCACATCGCCGTAGGCCCGTACTAGCAGGAAGTAGAAGTAGGCGCGCAGCAGGCGCACTTCATACTGGTAGCGGTTGTAGCGGTTCATCTGCGCCACGTAGTCGTCGTCATAGGCATGGTCGTCGAAAGTGAGGTTCAGCGCATTGGTCAGGAAGTAGTTTGCCTCCCGGATGGGGTAGTAGTAGTCGAAATAGTCGTAGGTGTTCAGCGCACTCCAGCTGCCGTCGGTAAAGAGGAGCACGGTGGAGTAGTTCAACGCCATCTCGGCCTCGTCGCAGGCGGATGCCAGAGAGGTGGTTCCCAGCAGGTCATAGTCCAGGTAGGAATAGATGTTGTTCACGAAGCCGGCTGTACGGCCGAAGTCCTGGAAAATGTAATCCGCGTCATAGGTGGTATATTCGTGGTAGTCCATCTTGTCTGCACAGCCCGCCAGGAAGGCTGCGCATACAAGGGCTAACCCTGTTTTCTTGAGATTCATCATACGTTTGCTTGTTTAAAGGGTTATGGGTTAAATGCCGACCGAAAATCCGATGTGTACGGAGCGTGTTGCCGGATATACTTCACTGGTACCTCCGATAGCTTCGGGGTCGGTGAGGGGGATGTTGTCGATGCTGAACAAGTCCGTTCCCCTGACATAGACTTTCGCCTGTTTCAGTTTGATTTTATCCAGCCAGTTGGAAGGAATCTTGTAGTAGACTTCACAGTTGCGCAGCTTCAGGAACGAACGGTCCTGATACCACACGGAACTGTTCTGCAAGTTGTTGTTCACGGTCTCCGTGGTCAGGCGCGGGAACCGTGCGGTGGGGTTCTCCGGTGTCCAGCGGTTTTCGTAGGCATACACCGAGATGGACGTGTTGTCCACCAGCGGGCGGTAGACGGGCGAAGTGAGCGAAGCCGTGTAGTGACCCACGCCCTGGAAATAGGCGTTGAAGCCCAGTCCTTTCCATTCAAAGCCCAGGTTGAAGCCGTAGTAGATTTCCGGCCAGGACGAACTGTAGCCCATAGGCACCATGTCGTACTCGTTGATTACACCGTCTTCGTTGACGTCCTTATACTTCAGGTCGCCTGCCTGCACCGGCCCGAACTGTTGTGCCGGGCTGTTGTCGATGTCGGCCTGGTCCACGAAGTGCCCGATGGCTATCAGTCCCCAGAGTTGCCCTATGGGTTTGCCCTTGGCACTGAGGTAGTCGTAGGCTTGCGGTTCTTCCAGGTTCTCGATGATTTTGCTGCGGTTGAAGGAGAAGGTGCCCCCCACGCGGAACTTGAAGTCGCCGATGCTCTTGCTGTAGTCCAGTCCCAGTTCCGTGCCCCAGCTGTTCACGATGCCGGCGTTCACATACGGGCTGCTCACGCCCAGGACTGACGAGTTCTGTCCGCTTGCCGAGACGAAGATGTCCGAGCGGCGTTCGAAAAACCCGTCGATGGTGAAGTTCAGCCCCTTCAGCAGCGACACGTCCAGGCCGATGTTGTATTTGTAGGCTTTCTCCAGTGTGCCGTCCGTGGTTGCGAGCTGTCCCTCAGACCAGCCGCTGTCGCCGTCGCTGAAGCTGCCGCTGCCGCCCGTCACCGGGTAGGTGCTGGCACTGCTCACGTTGTTGTACCAGTAGCCGTCGGTCGGCGAGTAGTCGGTGGGGATGATGCCGAACGAGGCACGCAGCTTCATGAAGTCGATGATGCTTTGGTTGCGCATGAAGTCTTCGTTGGAGATGACCCATGACACGCCCACGGTGGGCGAAGGCATCCAGCGGCTGTCGGGGTCGATGCGGTTGGAAGCCGAGAACATCAGGGTGAAGTCGGCATAGTAGCGGTCTTTGTAGCCATAATGCGTGTACCAGCCTGTGCTCTGCGTGTAGAGGGGCGAACTGGTGGCCTCGTCGAACTTGTAGGTGTAGAGCAGCATGGTGTAGATGTCGTGCTTGCCGAAGCGTCGCTTCCAGTCCACGTTCATCTGGAAGTTGAACGAGCGGTATTGCCAGTCCAGGTAGGAGTTTCCGCTGGCCTGGCTCGCCGTGCCGCCCGTTACCTCGGAGAAGGCCGCAGGTTCGCCGTTTACCCAGGAGGTCACGGTGGTCATGCCATAGACTTCGCTCTGGCGGTAGTCTTCCCAGAAGGAGGAAAGGTTGTCATAGCCGATGCGCACGGACGCTCCCAGACCCTTTGTGATGGACGAGAGGTCTTGCTCCAGGCGCATGTCGGCATAGAGGGCGCGGGTGTTCCCCTTGCTGTAGCCGTGGCCCTGTGCCAGGTAGACGGGGTTGTAGTCGCCGCTCCAGGTGTTGTTACCGCCCCACAGCCCGCTCTCCGTGCGGATGGGGAAGGCTGCCGCCGGTGTGGTGAACAGCTTGCCGATGAGGTTGTCGCCCGACGAACTGGGACGGCTGAACTCGCTCAGCACACCCGATATGTTGGCCTGTAGCCGGGTGGTGTTCGTCAGGTCGATGTCCAGATTCGAGCGGAAGTTGAAGCGCGAATACTTGTCCTGCGTGGAATAGCCCTCGTTGGCGTGGGCGTTCTTGATGAAGCCCCGGTTGTTCTGCAGGTTCAGCATGGTAAAGTAGCGCATACGTGTGGTGCCGCCCCGGAAGGTGAGCGTGGAGATGTCGGTGTTGCCCCGGTTGCGGAACACCTCGTCCACCCAGTTCACGTTAGGGTAGAGGTAGGGATACTTCCCGGTGCGGAAGGCTTCCAGCTCGTTTTGCGAGTAGCGTGCGCTGCTCCCGTCGTTGGCCAGCGCTTCGTTGATGGCCAGTGCGTAAGTGTAGGCATCGGCCATTTCGGGGATGCGGGTCTGGTAGTTGAAGCCGTGGTCGTAGGTGAAGTCGATTTCACGCCCCTGGTACTTGCCGCGCTTGGTCACGATGTTCACCACGCCGTTCACACCCCGGAAGCCGTACAGAGCCACGGCGGCCGCGTCGCGCAGGATGCTGACCGACTCCACTTCTTCGGGCGAGATGTAGTTGAGGGCCTGGTAGTTGTTGTCACGTTCGATGCCGTCCACCACCAGCAGGATGCCCTGGTTGGTCAGGGTCTTGGGGCCGCGGATGGCCATCGAGGAGATTTGCTCCCACACGTTGCCGGTGGTCTGCAGGGTGTACAGGCCGGTCACGTTGCCATAGAGTGCGTTGCCCACGTTGAAGGCGGAGCGGTTGTCTATCTGGTCGGCATAGACCGTAGACACGGCACCGGTGCTTTCGGCCTGGGTCTGTTCCAGCCCGAAACCATAGTTTACTTTTTCGCTGGCAAAGTCCATCACGATGGTCATGACCCCGTTTTCGGGCACGGGCACCACCTTGGTGTCGTCTCTGCCGGTGAGCACGCGGAGCAGGTCGGTTTTCTCCACGTCGATTTCAAACTTGCCGTAGCGGTCGCTTGTTGTCCGTAGTTGCGGGTTGTTTTCCACGGAAATCAACGCACCGCCCACGGGGTTTCCTTGCCGGTCGACCACCTTTCCGACCACGTTGACTTCTTGCGCCATGCCTTTCAGCGAAGCGCAGGCCAGCATGGCCAATGCTATGTATCTGTATGTCTTTCTCATGTCGTTTTCATTGTTTATGGTTGTTATGCCGTTAATTCCAGCCCGGGTTCTGGGTCATGCCGTAGCCCTTGTTCACTTCCGAGGGAGGGATGGCAGACAGGTACCACTTCGGATTGAAGTTGGTCCACCAGCTGCGTGCCACGTTCTGCAACTCGAACACCTCGTAGGTGAACTCCGTCGGCCTGTTGGGCACGGTGTTGCCATATTCCGCGTTTGTGCCGTCGGGGCCGTCGCCGTTCGAGCCGGACCAGGGACGGTTGTTTCCGTCGGCGCGGTAGATGAGCAGGCCGTGCAGCGGCTTCTGGAACAGGTCGGCACGCTTGTAGCGGATCATGTCGAAGAAGCGCACGTCCTCAAATCCGAGTTCGCAGGCGCGTTCGCGCAGGATTTCTTCCAGCAGTGCGTCGCTGTCGCCCGTCAGGTTCTTGTCGGGGTTGCATTCGTCCAGGCCGCCCAAACCCACACGGGCACGGACGATGTCCACTTGTTTGATGGCATCGGCCAGCCGGCCCTGGTAGAGCAGTGCTTCGGCATAGATGAGGTACATCTCGGCCAGGCGGAGGTAGGGCCATTGGGGATAGGTGCTGTTGTTGGCACTTTCGCCCGTGGTATAGAACTTGTAGAGGCCGAATCCGGTGGCATAATGGCCGCTTTCCGTTGAGGAGTATTGCGCGTTGTCGCGTCCGCCCACCCACAGTTCGCCGGCATGGTCGCCCAGGGCCTCGCCGTTCACCATGATGGTCTCATAGAGGCGCGGGTCGCGCACGGGCTGGCTGTTGTCGTTGTCGATGAAGAAGGGGTCAACACCGTCTTCCATCGTGTCGGGGTCGTAGGGTGTCCCGTCGCTCATGGGGAACATCTCCATGAATTCCAGCGTGGGGGTGAAGTTCCCGTAGTCTTCCCATTCCCAGAAGTAGTACCACCACTGGTTGGTGAACTGTCCGATGACGCGGGTGGTGATGAGCAGTTCGGTGTTGTTCAGGCGCGTGCAGTATGCGTCGTAGAAAGCGTCGCGATAGTTCTGCGAACTCGTGCCGGAGGCTTGCATCAGCGAGTAGTAGCCGTTGGCGTCCAGTGCGTTGAAGAAGTCCACGCAGGCCGTGTACAGCCGGTTCCACCATTCGTCGCTGTAGCTTCCGTACCACACGTGCAGGTTGGTCACGGCATCCTGGGGCGACTCGGTGCAATAAGGCTCGTTGTCGTTGTAGAGCGGGCTGGCGGCAAACATCAGGATTTTGCACTTCAGTGCCATGGCTGCGGCCTTGGTGAAGCGTCCTTGCCAGTTGGTGTCGTCCGTGCCCAGCGACCAGGGGAAGTCCGATTCGGCGATGGCCTCGTCCAGCAGGTCGGTCATGAAGTTCACCGTTTCCTCGGCAGTGCCTCGGGGGATGTCGTACTCATCCTGCACGTCGTAGGACTGCTGAATCAGCGGCAGCCCGCCGAAGTGGCGGAAGGCATCGAAGTAGCGGCAGGCAATCAGTACCCTGGCTTCCGCTTTCAGGCGTGCCTTTTCGTCTTCGTCCATGTCGGGCACGCGGTCCACGTTTTCGATGAACAGCCAGCTGGCGCGGACGGCTTCCCAGACATAGTTGGCGGTGAAGCTGAAGCGGACATCGCCGGTGCTGTCGTCTTCGTCGGAAGCGACGTAGCTGCCGCTGTAGTAGAGACGGTTGGCACCGTCCCAGGAGTTGTGGCTGTGCCAGCAGTCGGACAGGGTTTCAAACTTGCCGGTGTTCATGCCCTTCTCAGCATTGCCTCCCCAGTAGTAGGGCAGTCCGTAGTAGAGTTTGTGGTAGGCGTTCCACAGGAATGCACGGGCATACTCGGCCTTTCCGAAGATGGAGTCCTGGTTGAGGTCGCCGGTCGAAGGAGCCTTTTCCAGAAAAGCGTCTCCGAACTTTATTTGATCGACGCAGGAGGCAAACAGCATGGAGGTGCCTGCCAGTATCGCAATCGTCCATTTGATAAAGTGTCTCATGATTATTCTACCTTTCTTTATTGTTTGATGAGTAATGAAAAGTGTCGGTTCAGAATCCCACCTTCAGTCCGATGTTGAACGTGCGGGTCAGCGGGTAATTGGGGCGGTCACTCTGGCGCGATTCCGGGTCTCCCCAGTCGAAGCCGGTGAAGGTCAGCAGGTTGTAGCCGTTGAGGTAGAGGCGGCAACTCTCCATCTTGATTTTCTTCATGAAGGGGAAGTCGAAGTTGTAGCCTATTTCCACGCTCTTCAGGCGCAGGTAGCTGGCATTGATGAGGTAGAGGTCGCTGGCCGCGTAGTTGTTGGCGGCATTGGTGGCCGTGGCGCGCGGGAACTTGGCCGTGAAGCTGTCTGCCGACGAACGCCAGGTGTTTTCATACTGATAGAGCAGCAGGCCCTTGTTCTGCGTGTCGCCCAGTGGCTGGCGGAACTCGGACAACATGCGGTCCACGTTCCAGGCACCCGTCCATTGCATGGAGAAGTCGAAGTTCCTCCACGTGAAGCCGAGGTTCAGGCCGGCAGTGTATTCGGGCACGTCGGTGTAGCCGATGTCGCGCGTCATGTCGTCGCCGGTGATTTGCCCGTCCTGGTCCAGGTCGACGTAGACGGCATCGCCGTATTGCAGCGTCACGCCGTGGTCGGCGATGGGGATGCCGAACTCGGCCTCATAGCGTGCGTCGGCTGTCTCGTCGTAGAAGCCCCAGAACTTGTACATGGAGCGCGAATCGATGCGCCGCCCCGTCTCCGTCATCCACGGGTGGTTTTGTGCCACTTCGTTCATGTAGATAATCTTGTTGCGGGCGAACGAGACGTTGAAGTTGGCCCAGTAGCGGAAGTCGTCCTTGATTTTGTCGTTCCAGCGGGCGGAGATTTCGAAACCGTGGTTCTTCACCTTGCCCACGTTGACGGCCGGGAGCGACAGCCCCAGGATGCTGGGCACATAGTCCGGTTCGAGAAGGATGTCGCGGCGGTTCTCGATGAAGTATTCGGCCGAGATGTTCAGGCGGTCGTTCAGCACGGTGAAGTCGATGCCGTAATTCTGCTTGACCGAGGTTTCCCACTTGGCGTCTTCGTTGGAGAACGTGGACTCGTAGGCACCGTAGGTCGCCGAACTGATGTTCTGGCCGAAGAACGCGCCCGGAGCCTGGTAACCGGTGCTAGAACTGTAGACATAAGAAGCAGGCATGTACCAGAAGCGTTGGCTGCCGTACTTGTCGTTACCCACCATGCCGACCGAAGCGCGGAGTTTCAGGTAGCTGATTACTCCCTTGAGCGGCTTGAAGAACGGCTCTTCGCTGACGGCCCACCCGATGGACCCTGCGGGGAAGAAGCCGTAGCGGTTTTCGGGGTTGAAGTTCTCCGAACCGTTGTAGCCGGCATTGAACTCGGCCATGTAGCGTGTCTTCCAGTCATAGGTCACACGACCCACCATGCCGACGTAACCCGTGGGAATCCAGCTGTAGGAATCCGGATAGTAGGTCTTCGACTGGTTGTAGAGCACCAGGGCGCTGACGTTGTGGTAGCCGAAGCTGCGCGCATAGTTCAGCGAGAGTTCCATGTACCAGTCGCGGTCTTTGTCGGAGTTGGAGTTGGAGTAGGTGGTCTGTGTCTTGGAACCGGACACCATGTAGTTGTAGCCGCCGTTGCCGTCGGGGATGGGTGTGTAGGTGGGTACCGACGATGAGGCTACCTTGGTCGTGGTGTAGCTGGAGTTGTACGAGCCTTTCAGCTTGAGGTACAGCCCCTTGGTGATGAAGTCCAGCTTCTGCTCCAGCATCAGGTCGAGGTTGAGCACGTTGGTGGAGGTGCTTTGGAAACCCTTGCCGTAGTAGGAGTCGAGGCCGTCCGTGCCGGGGTTGGGCACATAGTCGGAGTTGGTCTTGATGTACTTGCCGTCCACGATGCCTGCGCTGGCAAAAGGCACGGCCCAGTAGAGCTTGCGGAACAGCTGGTTCTGGTCCTCGCCCGACTCCGGAGTGCGCTTCACCTCCAGGCGGCCGCCGATGTTGACCGAAAGCAGGGTGGTCTTGGTCACGTCGAAGTCGAGGTTGGCGCGGTAGTTGTAGCGCTTATAGTTGAAGTCGAAATTGTTGTCCGCGTCAAACTGCTTGAACATACCGTTCTGGGTGAACATACCCATCGACACGAAGTAGCGCATGTTGTCCGTGCCGCCGGAGATGTTGACGTTGTGCTGCGATTGCAGGGCAGCCCTGTTCATGCAGTAGTCAATCCAGTCGATGTCCGGATACATGATGGGGTCGGTGTGGTCGCGGAAAGCGGCAAGTACCTCGTCGGAGTAGAGGGCGGTGCCGCCGTCGTTGATGCGCATCATGTTCACGTAGTCGGCATATTGGTAGGAGTTGGCAAACTCATAGTCCTGGGTACGCAGGTTGACGGCCCACGAGGTGGAGGCCGAAATCTTGGCCTTGCCCTGCTGCCCGCGCTTGGTGGTGATGAGGATGACACCGTTGGCACCGCGCACGCCAAACACGGCTGTGGCCGATGCGTCTTTCAGCACGGTGATGCTCTCGATTTCGTTGGGGTCGATTTGCGACATGTCGCGTTCCACGCCGTCCACCTGGATGAGCGGGGTGGCGTTGTTCATGGTGGCGATGCCGCGCACGTAGATGTCGGCGGCGTCGGCGCCCGGTTCGCCCGAATACTGCACCGTAGAGATACCCGTCACCTGGCCGGACAGGATGTTGTTGATAGAGCCGGAAGGTGTCTTCAGAAGGTCGTCGCCCCGCATGGACGAGATGGCGCCCGTGACGGTCACTTTCTTCTGTACGCCGTAGGCCACCACTTCCACTTCATCGAGCAGCTCGGTGTCGCTTTCCAGCATCACGTTCAGCATTCGCATGTCGCGGATGGTGACTTCATAGTTCTTGAAGCCGATGAAGCTGATGCGCAGCTTCGCGCCTCTCGGCACGTTCTGAATCGTGAACTTCCCGTCGATGTCAGTGATGACACCGTTCGTGGTGCCCACGACCAATACACTGGCACCGATGATGGGTTCGCCTGTCTCGTCTTTCACGACACCGGTCACGGTCTCCCTGTTCTGTTGCACAGACTCTGGCAATGGAGCCTTGCTTGCACGGGCGCTCGCGGGAACTCCCAGCAACAAGCAGAGCAGCATGGCGGCAGGTAGCAGCCGATGCACTTTCCACATGCGCCTTTTTGAATAAAAATCTAGCTTCTCCATTTCGGATCATTTTAAAGGTTAAACATCGGTTATTGATTTAAGAATAATTGCATTTTTCAGGTCCCGTTCTTTATGTTCTCATGGAAAGGGCGGTTGACGCCCAATTCGTTTCAAATGCAAACTTATCAAAACAAATGTTTAACGGATGACGCAAATTAAGTCAAGTGTGCGGAAAAATAGCGCATGAACTATTTTTCAACAAAAACGGCATAATATTCTACGTTTGCGAGGAAGTTGTTGACGGATGCGGCTGGGCTGTGGCGGGTCGTGGGGGAGGGTTGCCCTTCTGCCGGCAAGGAAAAGCGTGCCGGACGGCTTCCGGATTAATCTATTTTAAAGGAAGAATCCGTGTACATGCTCCGTTTATCCGTTGCAGGTACGGAGCACGCTCCGCACCTGCAACGAGCAAACGGATTGCCTGTGTCGTTCGCGTTCCGTACAGGTGTCCCGCAAAGCGGTTACGGGCGAAGGAGTGTTTCGTCCTTCCCGTCCTTCTGCCTGGCGTTGCGGATGTATTCGGAGGGAGTGACACCGATGACTTTCTTGAAACTGGAACTGAAGTAGCGGGGGTCGTTGTAGCCCACCATGAACGAAAGTTCGGTGATGGTGATGTTTTTGCGTTCCTCGATGATGCGGGCCGCCGTCTTGATGCGGATGTAGCTGATGAACACCGACACGCCGTTTCCCGTGAGTTGCTTGAGGCGGCGGAAAAGGGTGGACTTCGACATGTGCATCTCCTCAGCCAGTTGGGCCTGTGCGAAGTCGGGGTCGCTGATGTGGCGGTTCACACAGTCGATGCAGGCCTGGAGGAAGTCCTGGTCGCTGTCGGTGTAGTTGTAGTTCTTCACGTTGAACACCAGTTGCCTGTCGTCTTCCTCCATCCGTTTGCGCAGGTTCAGCAGGTTGCCGATGCGTGCCTGCAGCACACTGATGTTGAAGGGCTTGGGGATGAATGCATCCGCGCCTGCCTCGTAGGCGGCGATGCGGTCTTCTTCGTGGTTCCGTGCCGTGAGCAGGATGATGGGCGTGTTGGCGCTTTCGGGATTCGCTTTCACCGTGCGGCAGAAGGTGAGTCCGTCCATCCCTTCCATCACCACGTCGCTTATGATGAGGTCGATGTGTTTCGTCTTCAGGATTTCCAGCCCTTCCTGTCCTCCCGGTGCGGTATGCACGTTGTAGTCGGCCTGTAGCAGGTTAGACAGGAGCAGGAGCATTTCGTTGTTGTCCTCCACCAGCAGAAGCGTGTAGGGATGGGGCATTTTCTCGCCGGGCTGCGGTGCGGGCCGGAGGCTGATGCCGTCAGCAGTGTCCGGGAGCGGCGTGTCGTAGTCGGCTTGGTCTGTCTCCTCTTCCCGGTAGGCGGTGCGGGCGATGGGCAGGGTGACGGTGAAGGCGGCTCCTTGTCCTTCTTCGCTCTCCACGGCGATGGTGCCGTGGTGCAGGGTGACCAGGTCGCGGACGAGCGACAGCCCGATGCCGGTGCCGATGGTGTTGTACTTGCGGTAGTCGCCTTCGTAGAAACGCTTGAACAGTTCCTTTTGCGCGCTCTTCGCGATGCCCGGCCCGTCATCGCTCACGGTCAGGCAGGCGGTGCCGTCGGACTGCTCCTTCAGTTCCACGGAGACGTGTCCGCCCGGGCGGCTGTACTTGGAGGCATTCGACAGGAGGTTGTAGAGTATCTTGTCCACCTTGTCCGTGTCGAAATAGGCATCCAGACGGTCGGGCCGGCATTCGCAGCTGAACGTGATGTGCTTGCTGCGCATCAGCGGCCTGAAACTTTCGAGGCTGTGCCGGACAAACTGCGCCAGGTCGTGTCGCGACACTTTCAGCTTCAGATTGCCGGTTTCGGCCTTGCGGAATTCCAATATCTGTTGCAGCAGGCGTATGAGGCGGTTGATGCTGTTGCGCATGAGGGTGTAGTGCTCGTCGTGTCCGGGAGCGATGCGCTTCAGTTCTTCCAGCGAGACTTGCAGGATGGACAGCGGGGTGAGGAGTTCGTGGGTGATGTTGGTGAAGAACTGCAGTTTCACATGATTCAGTTCTTCCACCTTCCTGCTTTCCATCTCCCGGATGTGGAGGGCGTTTTTCAGGCGGATGCGGTTGCGGACGGAACGGACCACCCAGGCAGAAGCGGCGGCAAAGGCCAGTATGTATAAGGTGCAGGCCCACCACGTTTGCCAGGGCGGCGGCAGAATGGTGACTTGCAGGCGGTGGACATCGTTGCTCCAGATGCCGTTGGTGCCGGAGGCTTTCAGACAGAAGACATAGTTGCCGGCAGGCAGGTTGTTGTAGGACGCAAACCGGCGCGAAGCGTCGGTGTACTGCCACGCCTCGTCAAACCCTTCCAGCCGGTAGGCGTATTGGTTGAGGTCGGGTGCCGTGTGGTCGATGGCCGAGAACTCGAATGTGAAGTTTTTTTGCCGGTGGTTCAGCACGATGCGTTCTGCAAAGCGCGGGACTTGGGCAGAGATGGCATTCCGTTCGTTGTCGGGCAGCGTGCTCCATGCGCGGTTGGCCACATGCAGGTCGGTGATGTAGGCTGTCGGGGTGTAGTTGTCCCGGTGGACGTCTTCCGGGTAGAAGCAGTTGTAGCCGTGATGTCCGCCGAAAAACAGTTCTCCGTCCGATGCCACGGTGGCGGCTCCCCGGACAAAGGCGTTGCCCTGCAAGCCGTCGTCGGTGGTATAGAACTGATAGGCAAGCCGGCCGGCGGCCTTGTCGGCGGTGAGCTTCAGCAGTCCGATGTCGGTGCCGAGCCACAGGTTGCCTTCACTGTCACCTTGGATGCTCATGACAGCGTTTCCGGGCAGGTTGTGCAGCCGGTGCATGGAGCGGAAGGTGTCGGCGGCTGCGTCATACAGGTGTAGCCCGTGGCTGTTGGTTCCCACCCACATCCGTCCGGAACTGTCGCGGTAGATGCAGTTGATTTCGTCGGCCAACAGCTTGTTGTTGTCGGGGTTGTAGGCTTGTGCCACGTAGGTCTGCTCATGGAGTTGCAGGCGGAACACGCCCCGGGTGGAGGTGCCGCACCAGATGTTGCCTGCGCTGTCCTCGGCCAGGCAGACGGTGGCAATCCTATCCATGCGCAGCCCGTCGACCGTGAGCGTGTCCAGCCGTACAGCTTGTCCGTCAGCACGGCGCATGGCGATGCCGTTGCGTGTGGCAAACCACAGGTTGTGCTGCGCGTCCTCGAACGCCTGGTAGATGCAGTCGCCCGGCAGCCAGGGGGTGTCGGTAGCGGAATAGTGCGTCACGCGCAGGCCGGGAGTGGCGTGCTTGTCGATTTCGTACACGCCGTCGTCGTAGGCCGTAATCCAGATGTGCCGGTCGGGGGAATATTGCAGGATGGAGGTCACCGTGGTAGTGGTGTGGAAGTAGTCGGCAGATTCCTGCATCTGCGAGTAGTGCATGAAGTGTTTCGTCCGGCGGTCGTAGGTGCCAAACCCGTAGGAGCCGATTCCCAGCCAAAGCAGGTCTTCGTCGTCCATCAGCATACTGCGCACCGAGAAGGTGTGCGGCTGTCCGTTGGCAAAGACGGGCACTTCGTGGTGGAAAGCCGTTTTCCGCCTGTCTATTTTCTCTACCCCGCCGCCTATCATGCCCAGCCACATCAGTCCCCGGCGGTCGCAAAGCAGGGAAGTCACTTCGTCGCCGGCGATGGACGTCCGGTTTGTCGTATTGTTGGGATAGTAGTTCACGAAGTGCTCCGTGCCGTCATATCGCTGGCCGGCGGGCAGGATGCTCAACCCGCTCCGGGTGCCTACCCAGATGTTTCCGGTGTTGGCATCTTCGGCCAACGCATAGATGATGTCGTCCGAGATGGAGGAAGCCCGGCGCGCATCTTTGCGGTAGGTGATGAAGCGCACCTTGTCGGGGTTGTAGGCGTTGTCCAGCAACACCAGTCCGCTGCGCCATGTGCCCACCCACACGCGCCGTTGGGAGTCTTGCAGCAACACGTGTGCCGAGTTTTGCCCGTTCAGCCGTGGGTAGCGTATGTACTTGCCGGAGATGCGTTCGTGGCGGAAGAGTCCTTCGTTCCACGTGCCTATCCAAAGGTCTCCCCGGTAGTCTTCCATCAAAGTCTTGATGGAGGTCTTGGGGAGCACCCATTCCGTGTTTTCGGGGGTGAAGCAAAAGAAGTCGCCGGTCTGCTCCCGGTATTCATACAGTCCCCAGTCGGTGGCAAACAGGATGCGTCCGTCGCGGGTGACGAGAATGTCGGAAATGGTGTTCCGGTTCATTTCCTTGTGGTCGATTTTCTGCACGGTGCCGGTGGTCAGGTCCAGTACGTTCAGTCCGCTGTATGTGCCTATCCACAGGCGGTGTTTGTCGTCCTCGGCTGCACACAGAATGTTGTTGCTGGTGAGCAGGTCGGGATGCGAATCGCTTGACTTGTAGCAGGTCAGCTTGTAGCTGTCGTATTGGAACAATCCATTTCGGGTACATATCCACAGGTCTCCGTCTTTTCCCTGGCAGATGGCTTGCACTTCTTTGTTGGGCAGTCGGGTGAGCAGGGTGGGAGTTTTGACGGTCGGGGATAAATCGGATTCATGCAATTGTGCATGTATGGGGAGGGAAAGGATAAACAAAGAAAGTATCAGAAGTGTTTTCATCGTTTGCGTTTTTTATTTGCGCCGCTAAGGTACAAAAAAGAAGAAAAAAACCGGTGACGTTTGCTTAATATTTATTAAACCCCTCCGTTTGCCGGAAAAACCGGACAGGAGAAAAGAGTTTTCTTCTTA
>CAYPUJ010000007.1:0-36166 GCA_964413805.1 uncultured Bacteroides sp.
GGATGAGTTCAAACAATGACTTTCTCGTTTTATAGATACCGGAGACCGAAAATGCTCCGGTATGGCGGCTGAGGGCGAAGCGGGATATATGGGAAGTATAATTTATATTGAAAGACCTCTGCGAAACTCGGTCAAAAGGTAGCGTATGGTTGTTAGTCGTATAAAATCACGGGGTGAGAAGTCATAAGGTCGATGTAAGTGTGTTGGAGGTCGCAACCGGATCTGACGAATGTCCGTCCAAGTTTCAAGTTCTGCCTAAACGCTGGATTGTCGGGCGTTCTTTCTCATGGCTGGAAAACTTCAGAAGACTGACTATCGATTATGAATTCCTTGCTCAAACTGCGGAAGCCATGGTACAGATTGCGTTCATTCAAATCATGCTTAACAAATTTATCGGATAAAATCAAAACAGTTTCTAAATAATAGAGCAAGCTTCGGAGTTACATATCAGATGTGTGAGCGTAATAAATCGCTCAACGATGAATTCTTTCTTTTCATAGTCTGATACAACCCACTCCTCAGAATTGCCTTCATAATTGTGAAATCCCTTATTGCTTTGAAGGACAAACTTTCGAAGAGATTCAAATATCTTTGGTCTGGATTTCATGTCCTCTGTTACTCTCATTATTCCCCAATAAGGATGATCTTCATAGTCATCAAACGAGACGCTGCATCGGAATTCAGTATTGCGATATACAAAATTGAACCCAAATTCCATACTATTTTTCATTGTCAGGATTGGGTTTCCGGAAAGATTCTGCACACATTCGTCATACCACGCTCTTATGTCCTGCCTATTGTTCAGATCCATATAATTTTGGAGCAACGATGATAATCTTTCTTTGATTTTATCAATGTTGTCAATCTGATCTTGAATGACACTTATCTTTTCAGCCAGAGTAGACGATTCCAGACCAAGTGTTTCTATCAATGTTTTGTCTAATTTGTTGTTCATTTCTTTTTTATATTGGTTATCAAGATTATACTTGTTTCCTAAATATGTTCTGTACAAGAGCAATGCGCTCTTCAAGAAAGGTTGTTCTTTAAATCCTATGCGCTCATAAACAGACGCAACCCACGGTGCAATGTCATCTTTGTAATTCTTACAGATAATCCTGCCGTTTAAAAGTCGACGTGTTTCGGGCGACAAGGAATATTCGGACGGAAATGCATCAGATTCACCTCCTAGATACAATACATAAATCTGCTCATCAGGGTATGTTTGTTGCGCTATTTGTACATACCTGTCAATTTGGCTATCCTGTTCAGGGGCGTAATTCACTTTATTTTCGATTATAAGGAAAAAAGTGTCTCCAGTTATTGCCAGGTCTATCCTATGCCTGTCAGGAGTAAGAATTCGAACAGAATCAAAAGTGTAATCCACATTAGGCAGGAAATGTCGTATAAAATCCTTTTGCATATCTACGTATTGCAGTATCCTGTACAGAATCCGGCTATGAGCCGTCTCTTTAAGATTTTCTGAACGTAAAACCTCACTTAACAGGTCAAAATCAAAAGGAAGTGCTGACAATTCCTCGTTATACATACATGAA
The DNA here is from genome assembly GCA_964413805.1 of uncultured Bacteroides sp. Classification (GTDB taxonomy): domain Bacteria; phylum Bacteroidota; class Bacteroidia; order Bacteroidales; family Bacteroidaceae; genus Bacteroides. The sequence continues at coordinate 1,554 of CAYPUJ010000007.1, forward strand.
ACTTTACAGCAAGTCTTAAATGTTGCACTCAGACTTTGCTCGACCGCATGTGATAGGTCTAATATGAAAGCACAAATGTTATTCATCGGCAAGAAGAGCTTTTTATACGGTTGCCAAGCGAATCACTGAACGAGTCACAGTTGAGCGAGTTTCTGTATTTATTTTCGGAATTATGCACTTTAATCTTGTGTGATTGTATACACAAAGTTACAAACTATCTGGAAAAGTAGGGCACTTTGCCCTACTTTTTAGAAACTGTTTTGATTTTATCCGATAAATTTGTTAAGCATAATTTGAATGAACGCAATCTGTACCATGGCTTCTACAGTTTGAGGGGCAGAGTCAACCGGCAAGTGCAACATTACGTACCCTCCGTGCCTGCAATCAACGGTACACATACCCCGTTTGTTCCACACCTGTACGGCTCGCGTTCCACACCTGTATCGAGCGCGTTCCGTACAGGCATGGAACACGTTCCATACAGGCAAACCGGAAACGCCTTGCCCGTAAGCCGCTCTTCTCTTGCTTTTGTCCTGCGGTTTCTTTTGTTATCCTGTTGTGTATGAGTATTATATGGGATATTCGTTTTTAGCTTCCGAAGGTTTCTGTCCGTTGCCGGAGATGCGCGGTTTCCTTGCCTTTCTTCGTGCGAGGCGACGAATCGTCCCCTTCTGTTCCCTGTGTTAAACTTTCCTTTTAATTTGTCCTTTTGAGCAATACAGGCAGCGAATAAAGCAGAATTTACATGGAATCTACGTTTTTCTTTGCTACATTTGCATCGTGTACGTGTACACCCTTGACAACTTATAATGCGAATAAAGAATGAAAACGAACTATGAAATCCGCTATGCCGCGCATCCCGAAGACGCCAGGCACTACGATACGAAACGAATCCGACGGGACTTCCTGATAGAGCGGATCTTTGCTGCCGACGAGGTGAACATGGTCTATTCGATGTACGACCGCATGGTGGTGGGCGGTGCCGTGCCGGTGGGCGAGGTGCTGCCGCTGGAGGCCATCGAACCGCTGAAAGCCCCTTACTTCCTGACGCGCCGCGAGATGGGCATCTTCAACGTGGGAGGACCCGGACAGGTGAAAGTGCAGGGCGGGCCCGTGGACGTGGTGTTCGACCTGGACTACAAGGAGGCACTCTACCTGGGTGCGGGCAACCGCCGGGTGGAGTTCGTCAGCCTGGATGCCGCCAATCCCGCCCGGTTTTACTTCAACTCGGTGACCGCGCACCGCACCTATCCCGACAAGAAGGTGACGAAACAGAATGCCGTGGTGGCTGAGATGGGAAGCCCGGAAGGCTCCAATCGGCGCAACGTCAACAAGATGCTGGTGAGCCAGGTGCTGCCCACCTGCCAGCTGCAGATGGGCATGACGGAACTGGCACCGGGCAGCGTGTGGAACACCATGCCCGCCCATGTGCACAGCCGCCGCATGGAGGCTTACTTCTACTTCGAGTTGCCGGAGGACCAGGCCGTGTGCCACTTCATGGGGGAAGTGGACGAAACGCGCCACATCTGGATGAGGAACGGGCAGGCCGTGCTTTCGCCCGAATGGTCCATCCACTCGGCTGCTGCCACGCACAACTATACCTTCATCTGGGGCATGGGCGGCGAGAACCAGGACTACGGCGACCAGGACTTTGCGCTGATTACGGACCTGAAGTAAGTCTTTCAAAAAGGACAGATATTCACTTAACCAAATAATAAAAGAAGTATGAATCAGTATTTGAATTTTTCTTTGGAAGGCAAGGTCGCTCTTGTGACGGGTGCTTCCTACGGTATCGGTTTTGCCATTGCGTCTGCCTTTGCAGAGCAGGGTGCCACGGTTTGCTTCAACGACATCAACCAGGAACTGGTGGACAAAGGTCTGAAGGCGTATGCCGAAAAGGGCATCAAGGTACACGGCTATGTGTGCGACGTGACCGACGAGGAAGCCGTGCAGGCACTGGTGGCACAGATTGAGAAGGAAGTGGGCGTCATCGACATCCTGGTGAACAACGCAGGCATCATCCGCCGCATCCCGATGCACGAAATGGCTGCGTCGGAGTTCCGCAAGGTGATCGACATCGACCTCAACGCTCCTTTCATTGTCTCCAAGGCCGTACTGCCCGGCATGATGAAGAAAGGCCACGGCAAAATCATCAACATCTGCTCCATGATGTCCGAACTGGGACGCGAAACCGTGTCGGCCTACGCAGCAGCCAAAGGCGGCCTGAAGATGCTGACCCGCAACATCTGCTCGGAATACGGACAGTACAACATCCAGTGCAACGGCATCGGCCCGGGCTACATCGCCACGCCGCAGACTGCCCCCTTGCGCGAGATTCAGCCCGATGGCAGCCGTCACCCCTTCGACACATTCATTTGCGCCAAGACACCCGCAGGCCGCTGGCTGGAGACAGCCGAACTGACCGGCCCCGCCGTCTTCCTGGCTTCGGAAGCCTCCAACGCTGTGAACGGACACATCCTCTACGTGGACGGCGGCATCCTGGCCTACATCGGGAAGCAGCCTTAATTCTGTGAGTGTCTGTGCATTTTATAGCACACAGATGACACAGACTTGCACAGATTTGATGGAGGTTGCGCTGTGTCTGCATGGAAGAATGTGAACTGTGTTCCTCTGTGTCCGCCTGTGTTCTGTGTGCCATAAATAAAATGCACAAATACATTCCGCGCACAGTATAACAATGCCGGAACGGCAAAGACTGATGGATAATCGGGGAGGAAAGCGGAGTATTTCCTTCCGGTTATCCATTTTGTTTGCGGATGCCGGCGGGATGCTTGCAGGAAAAGAGACCACAGACAGACCGGAAAAAGACAATAACACCTGATACGTATAGTATTATAAATAGTAGCAGTATGAAAAACAGACTTATTCTGATGTGCATGGCGGCTTGGCTTTGCTCGGCATGCGAAAGCGGCAGCAAGTCGCTCACCGTCACCGTGTCCAACCCCCTGGACATGGAGAGGACAGACGAAATGGTGGAAGTGCCGATGGACGAAGTGGCCGCCCGGCTGAACCTGGCCGACACGAGCCAGATTGTGGTGCTGGATGCCGAGGGCAACCAGTTGCCCTACCAGGTCACGCACGACGAGCGGCTCATCTTCCCCGCTACCGTGTCTGCCCTGGGGCAGGCCACCTACACCGTACAGCCCGGTACTCCTAAGGCTGTGGAGGTGAAAGCCTGCGGGCGTGCCTATCCCGAACGCATGGACGACGTGGCGTGGGAAAACGACCTGGCGGCCTTCCGTGCCTACGGCCCTGCCTTGCAGGCCACCGGCGAGCGCGGCTTCGGCTACGACCTGTTCACGAAGTACAACACCACGGAACCCGTGCTGGAGGAAATGTATGCCGGGCAGCTGAACCCCGACTCGTGGGCACAGGTGAACGAACTGCGCAAGCGGGGCGAACAGCGGGCAGCCGACGAACTGGTGAACACCTTCACCTACCACGTGGATCACGGGTACGGCATGGACTGTTATGCCGTGGGACCGACGCTGGGTGCCGGCGTGGCCGCGCTGAAGGTGGACGATGCGATTCTCTATCCCTGGTGCTACCGCGAGCAGGAGGTGCTGGACAACGGCCCGCTGCGTTTCTGCGTGAAGCTCACCTTTGCCCCGCAGACTGTGGGAGCCGACACGGCGGTGGTGGAGACGCGCGTCATTACCCTCGATGCGGGTTCCTACCTGAACAGAACAGCCGTGACCTACACCAGCCTGACGCAACCCACGCCGGTGGTGACGGGCATCGTGCTGCATGAACCCGACGGTCGGGTGACGGCGGATGCCGAAGCGGGCTACATGACTTATGTGGACCCCACCACCGGTCCCGACAACGGCAAGCTCTTCATGGGAGCCGCCTTCCCCGGACAGGTGCAGGAAGCAGGCCCAGTGCTCTTTGCACCCGCCGAGAAACAGCAGCGCAACGGTGCCGACGGGCACGTGCTGGCAACGTCCGTCTACGAACCGGGCAGCACGTATGTGTACTATTGGGGCTTTGCCTGGAGCAAGGCTGCCATCCGGACTCCCGAAGCTTGGGACAGCTACATGGCAGACTTCGCACAGAAAGTCCGCCACCCGCTGACGGTGACGTACTGATTGCCGGTTGGCTTGGGGCGGATGTATGCGTTCTGGCTGCCTACAGCAGCCTGAACGCATACCCCTCTTCTTTCAGAAAGCGGATGGCTCGCGGGAGTGCGTAGGCCAGGTTGCCGTTGTCCCACGATTTGAGTGAGTCGTGAAAGGTGATGATGGAGCCGTTGCGGACATAGCGCATCACGTTGGCGAGCACCTGCGGGCCACGCAGCTTCTTGCTGTAGTCGCGCGTCACCAGGTCCCACATGACGATGCGGTAGCGTTGTCTCAACCGCCTGTATTGTGCCCAGGTCATGTGCCCGTGGGGCGGCCTGAACAGGTCGGTCTGCAGGGTTTCGTTGGCCTTCTCGGTGTTGAGCAGGTAGTCCCCTGCCTTGTACTCGAATCCCCGTATGTGGTTGAAGGTGTGGTTGCCGATGCGGTGTCCGTGTGCCACGACCCGGTGGAACACGTCGGGATGTTTGCGCACATTGTCGCCCACCATGAAGAAGGTGGCTTTCACATCCTCCTGTTCCAGGAGGTCGAGTATCCACGGTGTGACCACGGGGATGGGACCGTCGTCGAAGGTGAGGTAGACGGCGTGTTCATCCGGGGCCATTCGCCACAGGGCACGGGGATAGAGCCTGCGGAAGATTTCGGGTGGTTGTTCTATAAACATGGCGGGGAGCAAAGAGAAGTCCCTCCCTTTTCCCCGTCCTTTGTGGGGGACGCAGGGAAAAGAGGGAGGGACGGGGGAGGAGGGTTAGTTCATTCTGTCGATGTATAGGTTGTACAGGGTTTCGACTTTCGTATCGTATTCGGGAGCCAGTTCAGAGCCGTATGTCTTCATGCACTTCACTTCGCGGTCCAGCAATGCCCAGTGGTACTGGAACTCCTGGTTGGAGTAGAGGAAGCGTTTGTCGTCCAGGCTCAGGTACCACGTGAGGTATTCCACGGCCTTGTCGGCCAGCGCCTTTGCAATCTTGTCTCCTTTCTCCATCTCGTCCAGCTGGTAGTAGGCTTCTGCCATTTGCAGCGAACCGTTCTGCCAGTCGTAGGGCACGTTGTAGGCGGGAATCATCTCTTCGGCATAGTCCAGCGCGGCCTTGGCCTTGTCGTCCTTGCCTTCGCGCAACAGCTGGCTCACGAGCTGCGAGAAGATGCGGCGGTGCGAGTAGCACATCCGCATGGCATTCTCGTCGATGTAGATGCCGGGCTTGTCGATGCCGCCGAACTTGAACTTGTGCATCAGGTTGTCGTACATCTTTTCCGAGTCGATGGTCACGCCTGTCTTTGTGTTGTCGAAGGGCGTGAAGCGGTAGGCCAGCCCCTCCTGTATGAAGAGGTTGTCCATGCCCAACTGGTTCTCCTGCCCCACGCTGACGGCGATGTAGATGGGACGCTCCCAGTTGGCTTCGGCCAGCATTTCCAGCATCATCAGTTCGCTCTTGTAGAGCGCCCGCTTGGTGTGGTAGCTTCCGTCGCTGCTCTTGGTGCGCAGTTTGATGGACAGGTAGTCGGGGATGGAGTCTGTGGGAATCAGCATACCGCTGCGGCGCACGGCCTCCTTGTCTATCTTGATGACAACGCTGTCAGTGGGGATGACCCGCATGGATTCGTCTTTGTTACGCACCCAGTACTTCAGGATGTTTTTCAGTTCGTAAGGGTTCTCGCCAAACTCCTTCTCGATGTTGTTCAGCACTTCCGGGTTGCCGTTCAGGGCTTCTTTCCGGGCTTCGGCGTAGAGTTCGTCGATGCTCTTCTTGTATTCCGGCTGCACGGGGATGTAGTCGTTGGTGCCTTCCACATATTCCGTCCGGTTCCAGGTGATGGGCAGCGAAGGACCGTCGTAAGCCGGGCGTTTCATCTGGTCGATGTACCAGTCGGTCTGCAGGTAGCTCAGGTTGCAGGTGCGGGCATCGGTGCGGAAGCCTTCTGTCTCCTGATTGTACCACAGGGGGAAGGTGTCGTTGTCGCCGTTGGTGAAGATGATGGGGTTGCCCGACTCTTGCAGGGACATCAGGTAGTTCTGTCCGAAGTCGCGGCACACGTAGCGGCCGCTGCGGTCGTGGTCGTCCCACGTCTGGCTGGCCATCTGTATGGGCACCAGCAGGCAGACAACCACAACGACGAGGGCGAGGGTTGTTTGCGGACGGAAGTGCATCTGGCTTTCTTTCTTATCGGGGTGCGCTGTAGGTTTGTGGCAAAGCAACTGTATGAGTCCTGCCACGCCCATGCCAATCCAGATGGCGAAAGCGTAGAACGAGCCGGCATACGCATAGTCGCGTTCGCGCGGTTGTACCGGTGTCTGGTTGAGGTAGAGCACAATGGCGATGCCCGTCATGAAGAAGAGGAAGAACACCACCCAGAATTGCTGGATGCCTTTCTGTCCACGGTAGGCTTGCCACAACAGGCCGATGATGCCCAGCAAAAGCGGGAGGCAGTAAAACACGTTGTGCCCTTTGTTCTCCTTCAGTTCGGTGGGCAGGAGAGACTGGTCGCCCACCAGCCAGTTGTCGATGAACGAGATGCCCGTAATCCAGTTGCCGTTCTCAATCTCGCCGTTGCCTTGCAGGTCGTTCTGCCGGCCGGCGAAGTTCCACATGAAATAACGCCAGTACATCCAGTTCAGCTGGTAGGAGAAGAAGAACTTGATGTTCTCCCATTGCGTAGGGATGTTGACGGTCACCATCTCGCCGCAGCGGTCGTAGGTCACGTCGTGTCCCTTGATGTTCACCCAGGCGCGGTATTGGCTGGCGTGTGCACTGCTGTACATGCGGGGAAAGAGCATGTTCTGGGCGTATTCATATTCGATGCGCCCCGGTATTCCGACGTAGCGGTCTTTCTCGTCGGGCGTCTCTTTGGCTTTGCGGATGTATTTGGTGCCATTGTATTTGACGCGCGGTTCGCAGTAGCCGTCTTTCACGTCCAAGGCCACCTGCGAAGAGAATGCCTGTCCGTAAAACAGCGGGCGCGTGCCATATTGTTCGCGGCCCAGGTATTCCCCCAGGGTGAAGATGTCTTCCGGTGAGTTCTGGTCCATCGGCGTGTTGGCAGTGGAGCGGATGACAATGAGCGCGTAAGAAGAATACCCCACCACAATCATCATGATGCACAACATGGCAGTGTTCAGCGTGCGCGTGCTGACACGGAACTTCTCCTTGATGGAAGCCTGCGTCTTGGGGCGCAGGTATAGCCAGAGCAGGGCAACGATAATCAGTCCGAGAATCACCGAACTGCTGCCTTGTCCGTAGAAGGGGATGCCCAGCAAAGCCACGGTCAGGACAAACGAGAGTGCCATGCGCTGTTTGTTGCTGCCTGTGTAGGTTTCGTAAATGCCCCAGACGAGGGCGGCGGCCAGTACCACCACATAGGCTATGACACCGCTGTTGAAAGGCAAGCCCAGGGTATTGACAAACAGCAGCTCGAACCAACCGCCCACTTTCACGATGCCCGGCACTATGCCGTAGAGCACTACGGCCACCAGCACAGCCGAACCGGCCAGTGCCAGCAACGAACCTTTGGCGTTGGCATTGGGCACTTTCTTATAATAATAGACAAGCACGATGGCAGGCAGGCAAAGCAGGTTGAGCAGGTGGACACCGATGGAAAGCCCCGTCAGGTAGGCAATCAGCACCAGCCAGCGGTCGGAATGCGGTTCGTCGGCCACGTCTTCCCATTTCAGGATGAGCCAGAACACGGCGGCGGTGAACAGCGAGGAGAAAGCATACACCTCGCCTTCGACGGCACTGAACCAGAATGTGTCGCTGAACGTGTAGGCCAATGCGCCCACCAGGCCGCTGCCCATGACGGTCACCAGTTGTCCGCCGGTGAGTTGTTCGCCGTCGGTGGTCACCAGCTTGCGCACCAGATGCGTAATGGTCCAGAAAAGGAACATGATGCACGCGCCGCTCATCAACGCGCTCATGTAGTTCACCATCTTGGCCACCGTGGTGGTGTCCGAAGCAAACTGGGTGAACAGGTTGGACATTAACATGAAGAAGGGGGCACCGGGCGGGTGTCCTACTTCCAGCTTGTAACCGGTGGTGATGAACTCCCCGCAATCCCAAAAGCTGGCGGTAGGTTCGATGGTCATGCAATAGACAGCAGACGCGATAAGGAATGTGACCCAACCGATGAGGTTGTTGATGGTCTTGTACTGTTTCATTCGGCTGTTATTCGTTGTTCTTTGATATATTTTCGGCAAATTCGGCGTAAAGATAGTGAATCCGTCCTTAAGTGGGAGGCACATACGGTATATATTAGGATTGGTTAAAAGATAAGGACGTTTTTTTCGGGATATTTGCATCTTTTCCCGTTTCTGTGTCAAGTCGCTCAAAGAGAGCCGGACACTGTCGCGTGTCCGGCTCTCTCTGATTGGATGCTGCCGGAAGCGGTCTGCTGTCGCAATGCATCCCCGTTGCAAGGCTATGGCTTACTTCTTGCGCTTTTTCGACTTCTTGGCCCAGGCACTGTCGTCATCATCGGGGAATCCCGATGCATCGTTGTTGTGTTGGAAGAACTGCTTCCAGTCGTCTTTCTTGTTGCTCCGGGCAGGGTCGGCGAAACTGCGTTCCTCGCGCGAGGCTTTGTCTTTCTTCCTGTTTCTGGCAGGTTGCCCGTTGCCGTTCTCTTTCTTCCTTTTGGCTTTGGGAGCCGCTTCCTTGGCGTTCTCGTCCGCCACTTCCACGGTCACACGATGCCCGTTCCAGGAAGCACGGCTCAGGGCTTTGACCACGTTCCGGGCTTCACTTTCCTCCACTTCAAAGAAGGAGAAGTTCTTCAGCAGGTCGATGCGTCCCAGTTCGACACGGCCCCGCACGTTGTTGTTGACGAGTGCGAGCAGTTCGTTGGGGAAGAAATTGTCCTTCTTGCCCAGGTTGATGAACAGGCGTGTATAGCCCGGTTCAGCCTTGCGGCTTCCGTCGGCCTTGCGTCCACCCTCAGCCTTACGCCCGTTTTTCTTCTTCTCCCGTTCGTTTCCGCTGGTGGCCACTTCTATTTCGGCCCGTCCCCGGTAGTACTCCAGGAAACGGTTGAACTCGTGGCTCACCATGCGCTTCACCAGGTCCTCCTTGGAGAGCCAGTCCAGCTTGCGGTAGATGTCGGGCATGAAATCGGCAATCTCCTCTTCGTTCACCTTCACCTTCTCCAGGTCGTCGATGACTTTGAGCAACTGCTTCTCGCAGATTTGCTTGGCGGTGGGGATTTGTCCCGCTTCGAATTTCTTGCCGATGACGCGCTCAATCTCTCTCATGCGTCCTTTTTCGCGCAGGTTGATGATGGCAATGGAGGTGCCCGTCTTGCCGGCGCGTCCCGTCCGTCCGCTGCGGTGGGTGTAGCTTTCGGTGTCATCGGGCAGTCCGTAGTTGATGACGTGCGTCAGGTCGTCCACATCCAGTCCACGGGCGGCCACGTCGGTGGCGACGAGCAGTTGAAGGTTGCGGATGCGGAATTTCTGCATCACCAGATCGCGCTGGGCCTGGCTCAGTTCGCCGTGGAGCGAGTCGGCATTGTAGCCTTCCTGCATCAGCTTGTCGGCAATCTCCTGCGTTTCCTTGCGGGTGCGGCAGAAGATGATGGCATATATGTTGGGGTAGTAATCGACGATGCGCTTCAAGGTTTCGTATTTGTCCTTGGCGTGCACCACATAGACCATGTGCTTCACGTTGGCGGTGCTTTCGTTGCGGCGTCCGATGGTGATTTCCTTGGCGTTGCGCAGGTAGTTCTTCGAGATGCGGGCAATCTCCTGGCTCATGGTGGCAGAGAAGAGCAAAGTGTTCCGTTCCTGCGGCACTTCTGCGAGAATGGCGTTGATGCTGTCCGTGAATCCCATGTCCAGCATTTCGTCCGCCTCGTCCATCACGACGTTCTGGATGGTGGCGAGCGATACCGTTTTCCGTTCCATCAGGTCAATGAGGCGTCCGGGGGTTGCCACGATGATGTGTACGCCCTGCTTCAGGGCACGTATCTGGCTGGTGATGGACGATCCGCCATAAACCGGCTGTACGCGCAGGCCTTTGATATACTTGGAGTAATCGTTCAGGTCGCCTGCTATCTGGAGGCAAAGTTCACGGGTCGGGCATAGGATGAGCGACTGGGGAACGCGTTTGTTCACGTCTATCTTTTGTATCAGGGGCAGGCCGAATGCGGCTGTTTTTCCTGTACCTGTCTGTGCGAGGGCTACTACGTCATTGTTTTCTCCCAACAAATAGGGGATTACTTCTTCTTGTACCGGCATGGGATTCTCATATCCCATTTCTTCGATGGCGCGGCGTATCTCCGGCGACACACCCAGCTCTTCAAATGTTTTCATTAAGTCTTTCTCTGTGTAATATGTTTATTGTATGTTCCCCGCGCGAAAGAAGGTACGGCAGGCCGAACAGCTGTTTTCAGGGCGCAAAGGTAAGACTTTTTTAGCGAAGTAAGATGTTTCGAAGCATATTTATTTCATTCTTCTCCAGCCCGATGCCTTTCAGGAGATAAATGTCGGAATCGCCGTAGCGGCGTTTTATTTCGTCCTTGGCCGCATTCAGAAAGTTTTCGCGGGCAGACAGCATGGTGGTGACGGCCTCTTGCGCGTTGGATGGCAACCGGTAGACGTACTGCGAGGCGGCCGGAATGTTGAAGTAGTTGTTGCTGAGGCGGTAGTCATCCATGATGATGTCCTCGTTCACGCCCAGTGCGTAGAGCAGCAGGGCGATGGCCACACCTGTGCGTCCTTTGCCGCTGGAGCATTGGATGAGGAGCGGGTAGTTTTTTTCGTCCAGCAGGAGACGGAAGAGTTGGCGGTAGGCGGGCGTGTGTTTCGCGATAAGGTCGCGGTTCATCTGTTCCACCATGTGGCAGACTGTGTCGCTTTTGATTTTGCAGGTCTGTATGCCTTGCAGGATGGTTTCCATGCTGCCGATGGAGATGGGGATGTTGCACTGCCGGATGCCTTCGGGCAGGGGAACGGCTTCACCGGTTTCGTCGGGGGTACGCAGGTCGATGACGGTGCGGATGCCCAGGTTCTTCAGTTCCTCGTGTGCGCTCTCGTTCAGGCTGTCGATGCGTGCCGAGCGGTAGACCATGCCCCAGCGGACGTGTTTCTTCGTTTCGCCCGAGGGGTAGCCGCCGATGTCCCGGAAGTTCTGGATGCCGGAGACGTTGATGTTCCGCGCAGCCACGTTCACCCGGTACTTGTTGTTGAACAGCAGCGTGTAGTAGTTGCGCCGGGTAGGATCGGGGTTGGGGAGGGTTACGGTCAGTTGGGAAATGTCCACCGACGCCACCGGTGTCTCTTCGGGAATCCGGTCGGGATTGTCCGATGCGTAAATCTTCACCTCTCCCTTGATGGCGGGAACAGTCTCCCACTTGACAACGCTGTTTCCGGCATTGTCTTCTTCGCACACTGCCGAGATGTGGGGTGTCACACCGCCGCAGGAGGGCAACAAGATGATTATGGCCAGATAGCCTGCCAGCTTCTTGTACATGATTGTCGTATTTCCGAAACGTTTGCTGCAAATATATGCAATCCGCTTGCAACACAGACGGGAAACACGGCTGATTTAGGTTTCTTTTTTGAACTTTAAATGTAGGTTAGGGGGATTGTCTCAGGCTCTGCGCAAACCCTTCCGAGATGGAATTGCCGAAGCCTTTGCACGTGTCGGTGGCGAAGGCGATGCCCGATGCCACAATCCGGTTCCACGTGGTTTCGTCCAGCTTGTACAGTTCTTCCCGCCCGATGCCTTCTTGCAGCAGGCCGTAGATGATGCCGGCGTTGAAGTTGTCGCCCGCACCGATGGTGCTCACTGCCTCGACGGGCGGCACGGCATACTCTTTGGACACACTGTTGGTGCGCAGCGAAACTCTTTCCCCGCCTGCGGTGCAGAGGAAGTTGGAGCAGTAGAATTTTATCTTTTCCTTGTAGATTTTGTCCGTGTCGCGCAGTCCGTACATATAGAAAAAGTCCTCTTGCGAGCCGCGCACGATGTCGGCATATTCCAGGTTTTCGATGATGGTGGGGGTCAGCTTGATGGCCTCTTCCTTGTGCGAAGAGCGGAAGTTGGGGTCGTAGTAGATGATGGCGTTCCGCTCGCGTGCCAGTTCCAGCAGGTCGACAATCTTGTCGCGGATTACGGAGTTCAGGGCGTAGTAGGAGCCGATGATGACAATGTCATTTTCCTCTATCTGCGGATATTCCACGTCCAGGCGTTGTTTGGGATAGTCCTTGTAAAAGATGTAGTCGGCATCGCTCCGGTCGTTCAGGAAGGCCAGGGAGACGGGCGACTTTCCGTCGGGAAACACATTGACGTGATCGGTGCCCACACCGTTGTCGCGCATGAAATTCAGGATGATGTTGCCCACCTGGTCGTTGCCCGTTTCGCTGATGAAGCAGACGGGCACGCCGGCACGTGCCAGCGACACGATGCCGTTGAATACTGAACCTCCCGGAACGGCGGTCGTGGGCTGTCCGTTCTGGAAGATGATGTCGAGTATCGTTTCTCCGATTCCAATTACTTTATGCATAATGATCTTGATTTTTCTCCGAGATAACCGCCGTGGTGGCGTTTTGAATAGTCCTCAATGGTGAAGCCGTTTGCTGCATGACCTGCACGACCAGGATGTCGCCAATGACTGTCATGACCGTGGTCGAGGTGGTGGGCGTCATGCCCAGTGCGCAAACCTCCTTGGGGCTGCCCGTGCTGAGGCAGACGGTGGCTTCGCGTGCCAGCGGGCTGTCCGGGTTGCCGGTGATGACGATAAACTTGAGTTCAGGGTTCAGGTTGCGGGCCAGCTGCGTCAGTTCGAGTATTTCGCGTGTCTTGCCCGAATTGGAGATGAGCAGCAGCAAGTCGTGCTCCTGCAAGACGCCCAGGTCGCCATGCTGGGCCTCGCTGGGGTGCAGAAAGACCGACGGGATGCCTGTCGAGCAGAAAGTGGTGGCGATATTCATGGCTATCTGCCCTGCCTTGCCCATGCCCGAAGTGACCAGCTTGCCCCGTAGCCGGTGTACGTGCTCCACAATCAGCGCGACAGCCTTTTCGTAGTCGTCTGTCACCGGGATGTGCAGCACGGCTTCCGCTTCTTTCCGTAACAATTCTTTGATGGATTCTATCATGGTTGAATGGCGTTTGTTGTTCAGTAATTTCATGTAAGCGCTATGCAAATATCTGTAATTTCCCATAAACGGCAATAGGTTTTTGTTGTATTTTTGCGCCGCAATCAAATAGTAAGGTCAGAATGAAGAGATTAGTAGAAAAAGACGAACAATGCCACAGTTTCGTCCTGCCCAACGGCTTGCGCATCATCCACGAACCGTCCGCCTCACGGGTGGCCTATTGCGGCTTTGCCGTGGATGCGGGCACCCGCGACGAGCAGGAACACGAGCACGGGATGGCGCATTTTGTGGAGCACATGCTTTTCAAAGGCACCCGTAAGCGGAAGGCTTGGCACATACTGAACCGCATGGAGCGGGTTGGGGGAGACCTCAATGCCTACACCAATAAGGAAGAAACCGTGGTCTATGCTGCCTTCCTGGCCGAACATTTCGGCAGGGCGTTCGAACTGCTGGCCGACATCGTGTTCCATTCCGTCTTTCCCGAACGTGAAATTGCCCGGGAGACGGAAGTCATCATCGACGAAATACAGTCTTACGAGGATAGCCCTTCGGAACTGATATTCGATGATTTCGAAGACCTCGTATTCCAAGGGCATCCCTTGGGACACAACATCTTGGGCAGCCCGGAGCGGCTGAAGACCTTTCGTGGTGCGGATGCCGCAGCCTTCACGTCCCGTTTCTACCGTCCATCCAACGTGGTGTTCTTCGTGCGGGGAAACGTGGACTTCAGGCAGGTGGTGCGTTGGGCACAGCGGCTGTTGGGCGACCTTCCCGCCGGTGCCGCAGACAACCGGCGCACGTCGCCGCTTCCCTACCGCCCCGTCACCCGCACCGTGCGACGGAACACGCACCAGGCACACGTCATGGTGGGTTGCCGTGCCTATTCCGCCGGCGACAGCAGGCGCACCGCCCTCTACCTGCTGAATAACCTTCTGGGCGGGCCGGGCATGAACAGCAGGCTGAACGTGGCTTTGCGCGAACGGCGGGGGCTGGTCTACACGGTGGAGTCGAACCTGGTTTCCTACACCGACACGGGGACTTTCTCCATCTACTTCGGTGCCGACCCGGCCGATGTCCCCGTCTGCCTCCGGCTGGTGCACCGCGAACTGAAACGGCTGCGCGACACGAAGCTGAGCACTTCGCAGTTGTCCGCCGCCTGCCGTCAGCTTGTCGGACAGATAGGGGTCGCCTCGGACAACAGCGAAAACAATGCCCTCGGCATGGGCAAGACTTTCCTGCACTACAATCGCTACGAAACCCCGTCTGCCGTCTGCCAACGCATCGGGCAGCTGACTCCCGAAATCCTTCTGGAAGTGGCCAACGAGCTTTTCGACGAGTCGCGCCTCACCACTCTCATCTACACTTGAAGATGCCCCTTTGGGACATTCTCCGGAGGGGAATAAATCCGTCGTTTTTCAGTTACAGGTTCGCGCTTTCTTCGGTACAGGTGTGGAGCGTGTTCCACACAGGCATCCCGTTTGCTCCGTACAGGTGTCGAGCGCGTTCGGTACAAGTGTGGAACACGCTCGGTTCAGGTGTCCGGAAAACGGGTCGCATCTTGCTGACAATCAGCGATTGTTTCGCAGACTGAATTCGCATCCGCAGTACTGTTGGTTGTAGAATCCGTACTCCTTCAGCAGTTGGTTGCGGCGTTCCTGCAATCCGCCTTTCCGCCAGTTTTGTTCCCAAAAGCAGGTGCCGGGAAAGCGGGCTGCCGCACGGCGTCCGGCTTCGCAGATCTGCTCCAGACGTTTCCACCGCGACGAAGCAAGGGTGGTAGTGAACCAGGTGAAGCCGTGTCCGGAGGCATAGCGGGCCGTTTCCGTCAGGCGCAGGGCGAAGCACTCCAGGCAGCGGTGTCCGCGTTCAGGTTCCGTTTCGAGGCCGCGCACCGATTGCAGCCACCGGTCGTGGTCGTAGTCGGCATCGACGAAGTCCCCCCCCAGCGACTGCACAAAGCGGATGGCTTCGGCCTTGCGGACGGCGTATTCTTCCTGCGGGTAGATGTTAGGATTGTAGTAGAACACAGTGGGACGTATTCCGTTGGCCAGCATACACTCGACGATGGCCGACGAGCAGGGGGCGCAGCAGGAGTGGAGCAGCACGCGGTTGTTGCCGTTGGGAGTGGAAAGTTGCAGCATGGTTGTCCTGTTTTATCAAGGGTTGCTGGCACAAAGATAGGCATTCGCTTTCGGAACATCAAATATCGGGCAGCAGACTTGTCGCTCGATGCTTGTGTGGACGGTGTCCGGCGCTTGTTTGGAACAACGACATGTTGCCTGCTTCTAATGGATTGGCGACCCATTTCCATTATTATGGAATAATTTCTTTAATTGTTTGTTTAATCAAGGTATTTCCTCTATTTTTGCAGGAAGAATGCAAGTACTGCTTTTTGTAAGAAATACATTAATAATTAAATAATTTAAATTCAATCATTTATGTGGTTAAGTAATTCATCTGTAGGAAGGAAAGTGGTGATGAGCGTTACCGGTCTCGCCCTTATCCTGTTTCTGACATTTCACATGGCGATGAACTTGGTGGCTTTGGTGTCTGCCAAGGGTTACAATGCCGTTTGTGAGTTCTTGGGGGCAAATTGGTATGCGTTGGTAGGCACAGGCGTGTTGGCCGTGTTGTTCATTATCCACATTGTCTATGCTTTCTGGCTGACGATGCAAAACCGCAACGCTCGCGGCAGCGAACGTTACGCCGTCACCGAGAAACCGAAGAACGTGGAGTGGGCTTCGCAAAACATGCTGGTATTGGGCTTGATTGTCATTCTGGGGCTGGCCTTGCACCTGGTGAACTTCTGGTCGAAAATGATGTTGCCGGAAGTGGCACACGACATGGGTATGCATGTCAGCACCACGGCGCTGTTCTATGCTTCTGACGGCGTTCGCCACATCCAAAACACGTTTGCCAACCCCGTGTATGTGGTGCTCTACCTGGTATGGCTGGGTGCTTTGTGGTTCCACCTGACGCACGGGTTCTGGAGTGCCCTGCAAACTTTGGGATGGAACAATAAGACGTGGATCTGCCGTTGGCAGTGCATTTCCAACATCTATTCTTCCATCGTTGTGTTCTGCTTTGCACTGGTAGTTGTTGTGTTCTTCATCAAATCACTTTTTTAATATATAGAGAATAAAGGTTATGACTAAGATAGATTCAAGAATACCGGAAGGACCGGTAGCTGAGAAATGGACAAACTACAAAGCCCATCAGAAATTGGTGAACCCTGCCAACAAGCGTCGGCTTGACATCATCGTGGTGGGTACGGGACTGGCCGGAGCCAGTGCTGCCGCATCATTGGGCGAGATGGGTTTCAGAGTATTGAACTTCTGCATTCAGGATTCTCCGCGCCGTGCACATTCCATTGCCGCACAAGGAGGCATCAATGCAGCCAAGAACTACCAGAATGACGGCGACTCCGTTTATCGCCTGTTTTATGACACGGTGAAGGGTGGTGACTACCGCGCCCGCGAAGCCAATGTCTACCGTTTGGCCGAAGTCAGCAACAATATCATCGACCAGTGTGTGGCACAGGGGGTTCCCTTTGCCCGTGAATATGGGGGTACGCTTGCCAACCGCTCGTTTGGCGGTGCACAAGTATCGCGCACTTTCTATGCCAAGGGACAGACGGGACAACAGTTGCTGCTGGGTGCCTATTCCGCGCTGAGCCGCCAGGTGGCTGCCGGCACGGTGAAACTCTTCACCCGTTACGAGATGCAAGATCTGGTCATCATCGACGGACGTGCACGCGGCATCATTGCCAAGAACCTGGTGACCGGCAAGCTTGAACGCTTTGCCGCACACGCTGTTGTCATTGCCACCGGCGGTTACGGAAATACTTATTTTCTTTCGACCAACGCCATGGCCTGCAACTGTTCGGCTGCTCTGGCTTGTTACCGCAAAGGCGCGTTGTTTGCCAACCCGGCTTACGTGCAGATTCACCCCACGTGCATTCCCGTGCACGGCGACAAGCAGTCGAAGCTGACATTGATGTCCGAGTCGTTGCGCAACGACGGTCGCATCTGGGTGCCCAAGAAACTGGAAGATGCCAAGAAACTGCAAGAAGGTACGCTACAAGGCAAGGATATCCCCGAAGAAGACCGTGACTACTATCTGGAACGCCGTTATCCGGCATTCGGCAACCTCGTGCCGCGCGATGTGGCCAGCCGTGCTGCCAAGGAACGTTGTGACAAGGGCTACGGCGTGAACAACACAGGACTGGCCGTGTTCCTCGACTTTTCTGAAGCCATCAACCGTCTGGGCAAGGATGTGGTGGCACAACGCTATGGAAACCTCTTCGATATGTACGAGGAAATCACCGATGTTTCTCCTTACGAGAATCCGATGATGATTTATCCTGCCATCCACTACACCATGGGTGGCGTATGGGTAGACTACGAACTGATGACGAGCATCAAAGGTCTCTTCGCCATCGGTGAATGCAACTTCTCCGACCACGGAGCCAACCGTCTGGGTGCTTCCGCATTGATGCAAGGTCTGGCCGACGGTTATTTCGTATTGCCCTACACCATCCAGAATTACCTGGCCGACCAAATCACAGTTCCCCGCTTCTCGACCGATTTGCCCGAATTTGCTGCTGCCGAAAAGGCCGTACAGGCCAAAATCGACCACCTCATGGGCATCAAGGGCAAGAAGTCCGTGGACTCCATCCACAAGGAATTGGGTCGCGTGATGTGGGAATATGTTGGCATGGGTCGTACCGCCGAAGGCCTGAAAGAAGGTTTGAAGCGACTGAAGGAAATCCGCAAGGAATTTGAGACCGAACTTTTCATTCCCGGCGAGAAAGAGGGCATGAACGTGGAACTTGACAAGGCCATCCGTCTGAACGACTTCATCACGATGGGCGAACTCATAGCCTACGATGCACTCAACCGCAACGAGTCGTGCGGAGGCCACTTCCGTGAAGAATACCAGACGGAGGAAGGCGAAGCCAAACGCGATGATGAAAATTACTTCTACGTGGCCTGCTGGGAATATCAGGGCAGCGATGACAAAGCCCCGGTTATGTGTAAAGAACCGTTGGTGTATGAAGCCATCAAGGTGCAGACTCGCAACTATAAGAGCTAATCAGTAATAGTCAGTTAACAAGAGACAAGTTAACAAGAGACAAGTTAACAAGAGACAAGTAACGAGGTTACAAGGGTAAGGCGAACATGCGCAATCACAAGGATTTGATAGTATGGCAAAAAAGCATCGTGCTTGTGAAGGAGATATATGAAGTATCAAGCTCTTTCCCGAAAGAAGAGATATATGGCATAACTTCACAAATGCGCAGAGCAGCTGTTTCAATTCCTTCAAACATTGCGGAAGGCTATGGCAGAGGGTACGAAAAAGAACTGATTCACTTTCTTTACGTAGCCTTGGGGTCGGCTTCCGAACTGGAGACACAACTGATCATCTGCAAGGATATCGCTTATCTGAATGAAGAAGCATTTGACCGCCTGAACAGTTTGAACATTGAAATTGTAAGGATGCTGTCATCGCTCATCAATAAAAGGCGCTATCCGCCTTGTTGACTGAATCCTTGTCAACTCGTCAACTTGTCAACCAAAAAAATAACACAACAATGGACAAAAACATATCATTTACTTTAAAGGTATGGCGCCAAAAGGGGCCAAAGGTTCAGGGCGCGTTTGAAACCTATGAGATGAAAGACATCCCCGGCGATACGTCGTTTCTGGAGATGATGGATATCTTGAATGAGCAGCTTATCAGCGAAGGCAAGGAACCGGTAGTGTTCGACCACGATTGTCGCGAAGGCATCTGCGGCATGTGTTCGCTCTACATCAACGGCCATCCGCACGGGCCGGCTACCGGAGCCACCACTTGCCAGATTTATATGCGCCGCTTCAACGATGGTGACACTATCACCGTTGAGCCATGGCGTTCGGCCGGTTTCCCCGTCATCAAAGACTTGATGGTGGACCGTTCGGCCTACGACAAGATCATGCAGGCGGGCGGCTATGTGAGTGTCAACACGGGAGCACCGCAGGATGCCAACGCCATCCTCATCCCCAAGACCGTGGCCGACGAAGCCATGGATGCCGCCAGTTGCATCGGTTGCGGTGCCTGTGTGGCTGCCTGCAAGAACGGTTCGGCCATGCTGTTCGTGTCGGCCAAGGTGAGCCAGCTCAACCTTCTCCCGCAAGGAAAGCCCGAGGCCTTGCGCCGCGCCAAGGCCATGCTGAGCAAGATGGACGAACTGGGTTTTGGCAACTGTACCAATACCCGCGCCTGCGAGGCAGAGTGTCCGAAGAACGTTTCCATCAGCAACATAGCCCGTTTGAACCGCGACTTCATCATTGCCAAGCTGAAGGACTGACCCGCTCTCCTTTCTACATTTGATTAATATCAACAAAGCTCCTCTGTGGGGAAACCGGCAGGGGAGTTTTTACTTTTTTCTCCTGTATTCATTTCCACCAACATTCCCTGTTATGCTTGCCAAAGAACTGTACAACTATCGGAAGTATTCGCTCATAGTCGTTATATTGGTGCTTGGGCTGATTCTTTTCCTGAAGATTACGCCTTTCATGAGCGGTTTTCTGGGTGCATTCACCCTCTACATCATGATGAGGGGGCAGATGATTTACCTGACCGAAAAGCGCGGCTTGCGCAAAAGTCTCACAGCCGTGCTCCTGCTGACGGAGTCTGTGCTCTGTTTCCTGGTGCCTTTGGGACTGGCGGCATGGCTGATAGTCAACCGGATACAGACTGTGAACGTTAGTACGGAAGCCGTCACCCGTATTTTTATGACCGTGGTCAACGAGTTGCAGCAGCAAATAGGTTACGACTTGCTCAGCAAGGACAACCTTTCCTCCCTTGCTTCAGCTATTCCCACTATCGGCCAATTCCTGATGGGCGGTATCAGCAGTTTTGTAGTAAACATCCTTGCCTTGGTTTTCATCCTCTACTTCATGCTGATCGGGGGACGCGACATGGAGCGGTACATCTACGATCTGCTCCCCTTCAGCGACCACAACAAAGACAGCGTGCTGAAGGAGGTGAAAGTCATTGTGCGTTCCAATGCCATCGGCATTCCGTTGCTGGCGGTCATCCAGGGAGCCATTGCCATGCTGGGCTATTATCTGTTCGATTCTCCCAGCGTCTGGTTGCTTGGTTTCCTGACTTGTTTTGCCACGGTCATTCCCATTGTGGGCACTGCGTTGGTGTGGTTTCCGTTGGCTGTCTATATGGCATTGACGGGAGATTGGGCTCAGGCTTTGGGACTGGTCGTCTACTGTGCCCTGTTCGTGACGAACATCGATAACCTCATCCGCTTCCTCCTGCAAAAGAAGATGGCCGACACACACCCGCTCGTCACCATCTTCGGTGTCATCATCGGTCTTTCACTTTTCGGTTTTATGGGCATCATCTTCGGACCGTTGCTGTTGTCGCTCTTCTTGCTTTGCGTGGACATTTTCAAGAACGAGCATTTAAATCCGAAAACGGCCATAGTGGCTCCCGGTATTTCTTCCGTGCAGCCTGTGGAAGAAGAACAGGAAACCTGCATTCAGTCCGGCAAAGACGGAGAAGACGGGAAGAATGGTGAGACTCAAGCCTGATCTTGGCATCAAGTTTAGCTTTCCAGGTTCAGCCAAAGGATGGTTATATGCGCTTTCTGCAAAAAAAATCAGTGAAGAAAGAACAATCTATTTAAAAAGTATATATCTTTGCAACGTTTTAATAAAGCACTTGATTGTATTACGTTTTAAAAGAGTTAAGAAAATGAAGAAATTAGTTTTGATGGCAGTAGCCATTGTTGCAGTGTCTTTCGCATCTTGTGGGAACAAAGCCGCTAACGCTGAACAGGCTCCGGCTGAACCGACTGTAGAAGAGGCCGTAGTAGCCGATACAGTTGTTGCTGACTCAGTTGTTGCTGACAGTGCAGTTGTAGCTGAATAACACTTCAGCCAACCGTTTGAAGAAACTGAAAGTCTGGCGTGCATTTGCACGCCAGACTTTTTTATGCCGGTTTCAGTTCCCGTCCGGCTTTTCAATCTCCGTGAAGGGTGAGTCGTCCCACCGGAAAGTGTCCGGGTTATCAGGATGGGCGGGGTCAAATGTGGGGGCAGGTAGCAGATGGCGTGACAGTCCGGGCAATGTCTCCTTGATGCCCTCGCGGACGCACTTGGCTATCTCGTAGGCCCCAAAAGGGTTGAAATGCGTGTTGTCGGCCAGGGCTGCGTCTTGCCCGGGATAAGTACCGGCGGGGTAGTGCACGAAGGCGCGTTTGGAGGCTTCCGGTCCCATCGCTTCATACAGGGTACGGGTCATTTCGTTGAGGTCTATCAGGGGGATATTTTCTTTGGTGGCCAGCCAACGCATGGCTTCCGGATAGTCTTCGTGCGTGTCGCGGATGCGGCCATCGTTGCCAAAGGAACGGCGTTGCGTGGGTGTCACCAGCACCGGATGTGCCCCTTTCAGACGGATCTCGTCAACGAAGGTTTTCAGGCTGGTCATGTAGGAGTAGTAAGCCCCTTTGCCCGGCCCTTTCTGTTTTTGGTCGTTGTGTCCGAACTCCATGAACACGTAGTCGCCCGCTTTCATCTGCGTCAGGGCTTTCTTGAGGCGTCTGGCAGCCAGAAAGGTGTTGGCACTTTCGCCGCTTTCGGCATAGTTGGCGATGCAGACACTGTCATCGAAGAAAGCGGGAATCATTTGTCCCCAGCTTCCCCAAGGCTCATTGTCCTGGTCCACCACGGTGCTGTTCCCACAGAGGAACACGGTCACGACCGAGGTGTCTGCCGGTTCGACTGTGATGCTCTCGCAGGCGGGGGCGGTGCCGTTGAATTCCAGTGTGAGCTTGTCGTCCCAGTTCAGTTTGGAGCGTTCGCGCGGCTTGATGAGTACCGACTCCTGCCCGGAGATGCGCGGCGTGCGCTTGTTCACGATGAATGTCTTTTCCACAAACTCTTTCTTCGCTGTCGGGAAGTTTTCGATGAAGAGGCGGCGCGACTCGGCACGCACGGTGGTGGAGCCTGCATACTTTTTGCTGCCGAGGCGGACGGTCACTTTGTAGTTGCCGTCGGGCACCTGGATTGAGAAAAAGAAAGGTGCGTGGCTTCCTTTTTCGGGTGTGTCGGTCAGATCGTAGCCGTAGCCCGTGGTTTCGCTGTAACGTGGGGCATCGACCAGCCGGTAGGTTTTTGCCTGCTGCTGTGCACCTGCTGCTGTGGCGGCACAGAGCAAAAGGGTCATTGCGATGTTTCTCATTGTTTCTCTCTGTTTGTTTGGTGCGGCTAAAGTACGACATTCTTTCCGGTTGTCCAATGGAAAACTGTACGGAAAGTATGGAAATCCGTACACAATCTCTCCGATTTCTTTGTTCTTGTGCTGTTATCCGGCATAAGCCACCCTTTATATTTGCATTGCGATTGAACCTGATTGGGTGCTGCTTAAGAGTGGTTCTGTTAATTTAATCTATTTTCTGCATGATAGAGTTGTTTATGTTGTGTATTTAAATAATTTTGTATCATGAAAACAGGAATCATTACCTGTCTGTTTTTATTACTTGGCCACATGGGAATGGACAAACTGAATCCGGTTACCATGGAAAGGAAGAATTATTACTGTGAGTATTGCGGGAAGAAGTTTCCCGATGTGCGTATGTTGACCTCCGGCACCTGCGTATATCATCCGGACGGCAGCAACAAAGGTCGCCACAAACTGTACGAAGGTGCAGAGAAGACAAGCTACACTTGCAAGTATTGCGGGAAGAAGTTCCCTACCATTCAGGTGATGGTGGGAGGACAGTGTGTGAATCATCCCAACGGGACAAACAAGGGAAGGCATGCCCCGGCGTTGTAATCTTATACTATATAATAATGTATAGAGGAACCTGGATATTCAAGTGTACGCAGTGTGGGGCTATGTTTAAGGCTCCCGATTTTGAGTATTGTGCTACCGTTTATTCGGTGCCACAGAAATGCCCGAAGTGTGGAAGCATCCGCACACGTCCTGTTTCCTTGTTCGGTAAATTGACGGAAGGGGTTTATCGGGAGATTTGGAAGCAGATGGAGAAAGAACAGAAATAATAATCAATATTTTGAAGTATGAATAGTGAATTGAAACTCCGAATCAGACGGGCGGATGAGAAGCTGGCGCAGGTTAAGTATCTGTTACAATCAGAATCTGCTTTGTTAAACCTGGAAATAGGAAGATTTGGAACTTACCGCCGGGTTGTACTGAAGAACACTGTGGGCAGATTCAAAGAAGACTTGGACACATTGGGCAAGAAACTGAAAGGAGGTGCATATGACATACCTGAAGGAATCGAGATGCCGGACGTGGCTGCGCCTTTTTTTCAAGCTGTTAACTTTAGTTCTGAAACGAAGTGGCAGATTGCAAACAATGTGGCTAAAGCAACCCTCATCGGTACGAACAAGGTGTTGGAAATGGTGTCCCGGCGCAAAGGATGGAACTTCACACCGAGTAAGAGTACGGGAGGTGGAAATTCCGGCATCTGGTGGTTGGAGCTGTTGCAGGCCGGGTTGGGAATCGCTTTCGCCGTGGCTCAACAAAAGGAACAAGAAGAGACCGCAGTGCAGAGGTACGAAGCCGAGACGGACGTATTGTGCAGAAAGGTGGATGAACAATACATCTTCTGCAAATCAATCTCTGATAGAATAAAGGAACTCATTTCTGTTTCGGATGAGATGGAGAAACGTTGCGTGGCGAAACTGGAGAAGCTGGAAAGTGTAATGGAAGCGTTCGATGTGGAAAATCCTACACACTTATACTATTACCAGTTTGCAAACATCTTTATAAAAGGCATCAGCGAACTGTCGAAAGTGGAAATCCTGGATTCCAACAATCAGCTTTCGTTGTTTGATCAACAATATATCGTGAGATCACGAAAATTATTAACCGAATCATTGTAGCAAATCATGGAAGAAAATAGAAATTCGGAAAAGGTTGAAGAAAAGAAAAAGCTGGATCCGAAACAGACGCTCAATACATTAAATGACCTGTATAATAGGTATGCAACGCTGAAGGAAGTGATGGAAGCCAACAAGACAGAACGTGAACGTATCGAGAAGGATAAAATAACGGCTTTAGCGCAGATAGAAGCGACCAAAGCTATTTTAATGAACTATCTGAACCGGAGCTTCGACGAAAGGGCATCCATCTTTAAAAAGGATTTTGAAGCCATTGATGCAGCCATCGCTAACAACAATATGGAAGCGTTGGCTCTCATGTTGCAAAGCGTCAATACATTGGCGGCACAGTCTCCGTTCAAGTCCTTGGTAGACTTGGTGCAAGTAAAACAGAACTTTTTGAGCAATAATGAAGTGGAAATCTGACATCTTGGCTCAATTTTATGTATAATGTTTAATTTAAAATCACTATGGGAAAGAAAATGGAAAAGTTTAAAACGGCAACTGAAAAGACCGTTGAAACAGGAAAAAAGGTGGGTAAAATAGCTGGTGCTGTTGTAGCAATAGGTTCCGCAATATTAAAGGTCATGGACAAAGGGAAAAAATAGGAACGGAACTGTGAGACTTCATCGAAAGACAAAAAGAGAACTGTATTGTTCTACCGTTTATTCGGTGCCGCAGAAATGCCCGAAGTGTGGAAGCATCCGCACGCGTCCTGTTTCCTTGTTCGGTAAATTAACGGAAGTGATTTATCGGGATATTTGGAAGCAGATGGAAGAGAAAAAATAATCTTTAAAATTAAATGATATGAATAACAATGTAGCAATAACGCCAGTTACTATTTTAGATATGGCAAAAAAAGGCTGGGATGCCATCGTTGAAATGTATAAACAGTCTACTCCAGAACAAAGAGAGAAAATCTTAAAAATTCTGGGTGCACTTGGAGGTTTTGGAGCATTATTAAAGTATTTAAAAAGTCTCTAATATGGTAACGGTATATATACAAAAGAAGCTTTAAAACAAGCTGTACAGGCACATGAGAATCATATTTTAATAAAAGGTGAATTAGCCAAAACTATAAAAAAGAGAATAGAAAGAAGAAAGAATCTTAAAAAGATAGGTATAGGATTATTAATTGGAGGGGCGATAGCTGCTCCGTTTACCGGAGGCACTTCCATGGTCATTGCTATGGGGCTGACTGCTGGTCCAGTTGTAATAAGTACAGCAGAATTAGCGATTTTGGTGTTTGGTTTGGTGGGTGGAACTCTCGCTTTTACAGCTCTTTTAAAAGGCTATAAGAAAATAAAACTCAATCCAGATGGTAGTGTAGTACTTGAAAGGGAGTAATGATGTAAAGAAATCAATACTTAATAACATGATAATGGAAACCTTCAGAAAGAAAATCAGGCAGATGACCGGATGGTCGGACACCATCGTCAATGCCATTCAGAGTGAGGAAGAAGCCCGTCTCTATATGGATGTCGGGCTGAAAGAGGCTGTCGTCAACGGCAAACCCGCGTTGATTCAACCCGGCATAGATCCGGATTACCTGATGCCGGAATGGTGGATAAAAGAGCATGGGGAAAACTGGCGCGGGTGGAGCAACAGCGACCTGATGGGCGAAGGCTATCCGCCTCATGATGAGAATGGCGATCCTTATGAGTTGCATCACATCGGGCAACTGACGGATTCGCCATTGGCGGAACTCACATGGGCACAACACCGTGAAGGCAGGAACTTCACAATCCTACATACCTTGGACGACTACTCGGACATAGACCGGGGAGCATTTGAAAAGGAGAAGGCTGCCCACTGGATGGCGAGGTATCGGCAGATCACCGGATAAAGATTCTTTCTTTTTTGTATACCGTATGCTTCACTTTGGCACAAAGCCCCCTTTATTTTGCAGGAAAAAAAGCGAAAGATATGGAAAAATCAGGTTACACACGTTCCGGTATGGAATGGAACGAACGCAATCGCATTTGTTTTTTTGCTGAATATGCAGCAGAAGTCTGCGTATCGTGTCTGGAAGAATTTATGCGCCATGCGCAGATTCCGGAAGAATACAGGCATGCGTATGACGAAGCTGTATTTGCCCTGCGCTTTGTCCTGGAGTGTGATTATGATGAGGATGAAAATGGGGATGGAAGCGATTTAAGTATCGAAACAGTCGCGCGTGTATTGTATGGACTCCATGAGTTTGCCACTGTTTTGCCCTTCCTCAATGCTGACTACATGCAGGTGGACGATGAGAATTATGCACAGACCAGCCAACTGTTGGCAAAACGGATACTCCCTGTGCTGAAGGACTTTGCGGATCGGACACAATCTCTACCCCTTTATTTTTGCAGAATCTATACACACAAAAAGGAGCAATGCGACCGGTGGGATGCCGTGTTGCAGGAAATGATATTCGCCTTTACGTGCCTGGCTGAGCCGGAGAATCTCCACAGACAGGATATAAAAAGGATGCAGGTGGGATTGCATCTGTTTGCCGAATATCTGCAAGAGATGCGTGATTGATATAAGAAGACGGAGGAACACACACATGAAGTACCGGGACGGATATTTATGCGGGTATAAGGACCTTGAACGACTGCCGGTGGACATACTGGAAGACATTATCATCCGCATCTATCGGGATGACTATCTGAACCGCAACGCAAAAGAGGATTTGCTGACAGGTTACCTGAAAGAGCGGAAACACAAACTGGACAAGGCATTCCTCTATACGGATGAAAATGTGCGGTGCCTGCGGGAGATGAATGACCTGATAGAACGGCAAAGCATCGAAGCAATACGGACAGCGCACCGGATTTACCAAGACGGGCTGGCGGAGAAAACCGCACATCCGGACACGTTTGTGGACATGGAAATCAAACCCATGTTGAAAGTGCCTGTTGACCTCTATTGCCGGGAAAATCCGGATTTCATTTTCACAGAAAAGGAGGAGCAGATATGGGACGTACTCTGTTCTCCTCACAACCGGAATTACCGGATATTTGACATGCTTTGCTCGGTGTCCTGCTTCTGTACTTCCTGTCCGGGGACGGATTGTGAAGCCGTCATACGGGAACACGTGTATGGTTGCCATGGAGACAAAGCGTTTACCAGCTGGGGCGACGTGATGCATTTGGACCGTGAGAAAGTGAAAGACATCCTTTTCGTATGGCCTTACCATAATATCTACGATTTCTGCTGTTTCGCCATGACAGATTTGTTTAAGATAGAGAAGTTCAACATTGAAATAGAAGTGACCGATGAAATACTATAACGGGTATCCGGAAGAAATGAAGGTGGACGGGCAGAACGTCACGTTGCATGACATAGAGCGGACCATGCTGTCGCTCTATTGGGACAAAATGCTTTCCGAACAGTACAAAGACTACCTGATGGACAAGTACAAAGAGGAACGGATGCACTACATGGACAGTATTTTCCGGCTCACCGAAGACAACCGGAAACGGCTGGAAGAAGTGAAACGGCTCTTTGCCAATGCCCGGCAGCGGATGGATGACACGCGAAAGCGATGGGTGGAAACAGAGCAGGAGAAGAGGAAGCAAGGGCTGGCAGCGGCAGGGGTTCTGGTATTGCACCTGGAAATCTGGAACCTGGAGGATACGGAAGAAGTGTGTTACTCGGATGAGGAGAACGACTTGTGGGAAGTGCTTTGCGGGGAAGACAGAGATCACGCCCCATATTGGGGAATCATGGCAGAGACTGTGCATATAACGGATGGTGAACAGAAGGTATATCGCCACCAGAAGCCGGGCGTACCGAAAGAAACGGATGAAAACGAGACCGGGTTTGACAAGGATTTCTGCCGGATGAAAGAGGCATACAGGCTTTCCTGGCAAGACATGATGAAGATTTCACGGTTTAAACTGACTGTCAATATGCGGTTCCCTTAGTATCTGCTCGTAAGTGTATGAGGAATGATGAATGCAAACATATTGTTGTTTTTAATAAGATAAGTTATGTCTAAAGTTTTTCAAATCATCCCCAAGCGTATCAAACGCGTGAACGGGACAGTGCTTACACCGGAAATGGTAGTCACGGTTACTACCCGGTCGCATACCTCTACGCCGTTTTATAATGGTGCAAAAGAGGTACAGGAAGCCTACATGCGTCTTTATAACTTCGATTATAGGAAAGCATGTTGTTCGGCAAATGATTTCAGCTTCAGGAAGCTGGATTAAAAACGGACTGTCATGGACAAACAATCGGTTTACAGAAAAATCCGGGAGATTGCCCATCAGTTGCAGAAAGATGGAGCAATCTATACGCGGGCAGACCTGGCTTACGATTTACAGCAATCGGGTGTGCCGGAAGATGGTTTTGAGGTAGGTCGTCTGGTATGGGAGGCATACAGGCATTTCAACAGTGATGCCGCCATTAAAGCCGTGTTCTATGATAACGACAGGAAACAGCCGCTGGTGGAAGAGTACAAGGTGAACGGGCTGATTGAGGCCGGGAATGCCGATGAGCTTTTCCCGTTGCTGCAGGACAGGTTGTCGGAAGGCAACCGTTCGTTGGATGCCTTGGAACATTCCATCAGGCGAAGTCTGAATAAAAACATCGTCCAGGCCGGAACGGGCATACTTAATGCCGTAACCGGCACCCAGGGAGTGGTGAAGGTCAGGAACGAGGCTGCAGCCGTGTTCGATGGCTATTCGCAGCTGGTGGGCAATTACGATGATGCGAAATCGCAGATAAAATATCTCATTGCAGATTTTGTGAAGTTGCGCAGTTATGTCTGCGATATCTATCGGCAGTATGCCATGGTGCTGACAGATGCTTTCGGAGACTCGGTCAAGGCCGTGTCTCCGGAACTTTTCGATTTTGACACCATCGAATGGCTCGACGTGCAAGGTATGCTGCAAAGCGTGAAACTGGATTACGACCGCATCGCTGATAAGTGTTCCTTGCTGATGAGCGACATAACGGAGAGCTTTTCCCAGTCCCTGAAGTCTGCCGGCACTTCTTACCGCAGTGCGGGAAACAAGCAGGTCGGGTTGCTGCTGGCGGGACTGAACATGATTACCCACTATATGGATGCGGGTGAGAAGACTGCTCAACTGAAGCAGGAACTGTTGCTGCTTAAAAACAGTGTGAAACACGATGTCACACTCATCAAAGGCGACCTGGGCAGGTTGTTGGTAATCTATAAAAGTCTGAACGATTTATACATTCCTCAAAGCGAGGTCTTCTGCCGCTTCAGCAAGCAGGTGCTTTCCGCCGAATGGCAACAGCTGGAAGCAGCACTTTATGCCGACCCTGCTATCTCGACCCTGAAGAAAGAACGTGACGGAATCCTTGCCGAATATAAAGACGTGGAGAAAGAGATGGCGGACGCGGAAATGAACATTGCTTATTATTCCTCCCACATCGTGGAATGCAAGCAACTCCTGGACAGTATGCAGCCGCAATATGCCCAAGCCAGGAGTACCAAGCCAAGCAAGCCGTTCTTCCTGCTGAATCTGTTGACGTTGGGCATGTCGGGCAAACGTTATAACCGTGATATTTACGAGTGGAATATGGCATGTGCCCCGGTCGTTTCCCGCTATGAAGATTTGCAGGTGGATGTCAAGCTGGACAATGACGAACTTAAGTTGCATCAGGACAGCCTGAAGAAGAACCGGCTGCGTCATCGCCGGTTGCAGCAGAAACTGAACCGCCGGAATAAGTTGATAAAGGAACGCATCTGCGTTAACCCGTCTGTCCGTTTACAGATGCTTTCGCACCTGGAGGCCATCATCGGCCTTTTGCGGATGGGGCGGGAGATTGCAGAAAGCAAGTTGGATAGCAAGCTTGCCAAGACTGTTTCGATTATCCGTCAGAATACGGCGGTACCGGCCGAAGTGCAACAGAATATCAGCCGGCTGGCACAGTTGGTACGTGAACAGGCTGACGTGGATGCGGAAACGGTCAACGAGGTTTTGAATCAGAGTGGCATCGGACAGTGCAATGCCGAAGATCTGGCGCAAGTGGCCGCTTCCGGCAACGATGCCATCCGGCAGACCTTGAATCTGCTTGAGGCCTGGACGCACTTGCAGGCCATGCAAGCCAATAGTGCTTTGGCGGACCAATCGTATGACCGTGAACTGGAGAGGTTGCAGAAGGAATTCCGGCGCAGTCTGGATGCCATTGATGACAAGGCGGCTGTGTTGGAAGAAAGCATGCGCCGCATCCATACCGCAGAAAACTATGAACAGCTGAAGGAAGGTATGCTTTCGTTGGCCGGCAAAGGCAGGAACGCTATGGATGCGAAAGACTGGGAAGATTTTTTGAACGGGAATAAAATCATTGAGTTATGAGTGAATTACAGAGTAACCGCCGTCAACAGGCACAGCAGGACTTAGGGCTGGATAATGCCCGTGAACAGGCACAGATGGAACGTGCGATGCAGAAAGAAAAGAGACGCAGGGAGAAAAAACTGGAAAGGCAGATTGAAATCGAGGAGTCTTTCTCCTATCGGGCCACGCAGAGCATCGCCAAGTACATGGACAAATATTATCTTGACCCGATTATCGGTTTTTTCATGCCGGGGTTTGGAGATTTCCTGACTTCAATCTTAGCGCTTCCTTTTATTTATGTCAGTCTTTTCAAGATTCGTTCGATACCGCTGACATTGGCTGTTATCTTCAATGTCTTGCGGGATGTTGCGCTGGGATTGATACCTGTCATCGGTGACTTTATTGATATTATCAATTGTGGGTATTTGCAGAGTTGCCGGTTGATTGTAGGCTTTGTGGAAGACGACAAGGAAATCATAAGCAAGGTCCGGAAGAATGCTGTATGGATGCTGGTGCTTATCCTTATCTTCTGTTTGATTATTTATTGGCTGGTCGGACTGGTTGCCGATCTCTTTAGCGCACTGTTCGCTTTCTTTGGCGCACTGTTCTAAAGCTTGTTCCACAACACTCTTGCAAGCTGTTTTATTCAGGAAGGGTAACACCGGAACCCCCGTGTTACCCTTCCTCCTGCTTTGTCAGAATAAAGAGAGAGAATTTACGTCGCTGTCACAGCTTGTGGATATGTCTGTTGGGGATGTCCACTTCTTTCGGGTTGCCCCCGTAGCCGATGGTGCCGCTGCCGCTGACACGTGCCCGCAGGTAGTCGGAAGCATGGCAGCTGATGTCGCCCGAGCCCGATATGCTGGCTTCCACCCGCCTGGCCTTTAAGTCGGAGGCTTTCAAATCGCCCGAACCGGACACTTTGTAGTACGCCGTCTCTGCATGTCCGTTCAGAACAATGTCCCCCGAACCGGTTACGCTGGCATTTACATTGCCGGCGGTCAGGTCGTTCACCGAAATATCGCCCGACCCGGCTATCGAACAGCGGAACTCGTCGCACGAGACGCGGGAGCATACGATGTCGCCCGAGCCTACTATATTCACGCTAAAATCGCCCTTGCACACAATGTCCTTGGCCGAAATGTCGCCCGCCCCTGTCACACTGAATTGCAGATGTTCGGTTCTCAGTTCGTTTTGCAGCGTCACATCCCCCGAACCAGTGATTGAAACGCCCTTCAGATGCGGGGCGGAAACACGGACTTTCAGTACCTTATAGGACAGCTGGTAGCCTTTCCTGATGCCGACTTTCAACGTGTTGCCGTCCACATGGACATCCACCAGGTCCACCAGGTTGTCCGACGTATAGATTTCCACCTGCGGCTTCCCTTCACGCTGGGTGAAGTCTATGTCGCAACTGCCGGTCAGGCTGATTTTGTCGAAGTTGCCTATACGGATATTCTTGGTCACATAGGTCGAACTTCCCTTCACTTTTTTCTCATTTCCCCACGAGTTCAAATCGGGGAACGCACACCCTTGCACATAACTTGCAAACAGGGCCACTGCAAAAGAAGCTAATAGTCTCATAAATATCTGTCGTTTTTTTAAGATGTTTACCTATAAGACGCAAAACAGGAGGGAAAAGTTGCACGTCCCTCCCTCTTTTTTTTCAGAAAAATATCCGTTCCTGAGATGGAACAGCCTTTCAGACGTTCCTACCGGCACTGTACCTTGCAGTCGCGGCACCGGCCCAGTTCGCCCCGGAAACGTTTCTCCACCAGGTGGTGCAGGCGGTCGCGCAGGGCCTCAAGGCGGATGGTGTCCACCACTTCGTTGACAAAGGCGAACATCAGCAGCAGGCGTGCTTCGTGCAGGGGAATGCCGCGCTGCTGCATGTAGAACAGGGCCGCGTCGTCCAGTTGCCCCACAGTGGCACCGTGGCTGCACTTCACGTCGTCGGCGTAAATCTCCAGTTGGGGCTGGGTGTACATGTGGGCATCGCGGGTGGCACAGAGGTTGCGGTTGGTCTGGCGGGCATCGGTGTGCTGTGCGCCGGGGCGGACAAGGACGAGTCCGGCAAAGGCACCCGTGGCCCGGTCGTCGAGCACATACTTATATAATTGGCGCGAGGAGCACGAAGGCACGGCGTGGTCCACCTCCGTGCGGGTGTCCACATGCTGGTCTTCGTCGGCGATGGCCATGCCGCAGAGATCCAGCGAGGCACGTTCGCCGGCAAGGAGGACGCGGGTGGTGTTGCGCGTGGTGCCGCAGGTCAGCGTCATGCCGTTGAGCAGTACGTTGCTGCCGGCCTCCTGGCGGACGTAGAGGTTGCTGAAGCGGGTGGTGCCGGAGTGCGTCTCCTCCAGTTCGTAGAGGTCGAAGGTAGCGTTGCGCCCCACGAAGATCTCGACAACCTGCGTGGAGAGGAAGTTCACCTCGTCCATGGCGTGGTCGCATACCAGCAGGCGGGCCTGTGCGTCGTCTTCCAGCACGATGAGCACGCGGCGGTTCACCAGCAGGGGCACCGTGCTGTGCAGGATGTTGATGAGTTGGAGGGGCTTCTCCACGGTTACGCCTTTGGGCACGTAGAGCAACACGCCGTCTTGGGCAAAGGCGGTGTTGAAGGCCGTCAGCCCGTCTTTCGATGTGTCGGCAAGGGTGCCGAGGTATTTCTCCACGATGTCGGGGTGCTCGCGGAAGCTGCCCATCACGATGCCTGCGGGCAGGTCTTTCCGGGCGGGAACAAACCCGTCGTTCACGACAAGGCAGAGTGAGGTGGACATATTGGGCACGTCGCACCTGAAAACATCGTGCGGGTTGACCGACATGCGAAGCTGTTTGAGGTTCATGCCGTAGTCCGGCTCGAAAGCCTTGGCAACATCGGTATATTTGCTGGCTTCCTGCTGCCGCGTGGGGAAGCCCAGCCGCTCGAAGTCGGCAAAGGCACGGGCACGCAGGCGGTTCAGCGGTTCGGCACTGTGGCTGCGCAACAGGGCTTCAGCCTGCGTGTATAAATCGATGTATTGTTGTTCAACCATTTTCTATAAATGAAGGATGAAGAATTAAGAATGAAGAGTGAAGAGTGAGGAAAAATGAGGAATGGAGAAAAATGAAGAATTAAGAATAAAGAATGAAGAATCCCGTCTTCCACTCTCAGGGAAGACTACGCCTGTTACTCGTTTCCTATTCTTCATTCTTCATTCTTAGTTCTTCATTCTTCATTTATTTCCTGTTTTATCCAGTCAAAGCCACGCTGTTCGATTTCTTGCGCCAGTTCGGGACCGCCGGTCTTGACGATGCGGCCGCCCAGCAGCACATGCACGGTGTCGGGTTTCAGATAGTCCAGCAGGCGCTGGTAGTGGGTGATGACCAGGGCCGAAGTCTGCGGCGTGCGCAGCTTGTTGAACCCTTCCGCCACGATGCGCAGGGCATCCACGTCCAGCCCGGAGTCTGTCTCGTCGAGGATGGCGAATGACGGTTCGAGCATGGCCATCTGGAAGATTTCATTGCGCTTCTTCTCGCCTCCGCTGAAGCCCTCGTTGACGGAGCGGTTGGCGAGTTTGCTGTCCAGTTCGACGATGGCACGCTTCTCGCGCATCAGCTTGAGGAACTCACTGGCGGAGAGGGCGGGCAGATGGCGGTACTTGCGCTGCTCGTTGACGGCGGTGCGCAGGAAGTTGACCATCGACACGCCGGGAATCTCCACCGGGGTCTGGAAGGAGAGGAAGACGCCCTCGTGTGCGCGGTCTTCGGGAGTCATGGACAGGAGGTCTTTCCCGTTGAAGGTGATGCTGCCGCGTGTCACTTCGTAGGCGGGATGTCCCACCAGGACGTTGCTCAGCGTGCTCTTTCCGGCACCGTTCTGTCCCATCAGGGCGTGTACCTCGCCGTCGCGGATGGTGAGGTCGATGCCCTTCAATATTTCCTTACCATTGATGCTGGCATGAAGGTCTTTGATTTCTAACATAGGTTTCTTCTAAAATGAATAATCTGGTGCAACCAGGCATTGGTTGTCAGGAGGCGCAAAGATAATAATAAATGTGTGTACTTCCGTCCGTCGGCAGAAAGTTTCTTCTCCTTCGAGGCACGGCTCTTTCATTTAGGCTCTTTCATTTAGCCTTTACTTTGAGCACATTAAAGAATACGCAAAATTGCGCAATCGGAATTGCAT
Organism: uncultured Bacteroides sp.; assembly: GCA_964413805.1. Lineage (GTDB taxonomy): Bacteria > Bacteroidota > Bacteroidia > Bacteroidales > Bacteroidaceae > Bacteroides. The sequence goes on from CAYPUJ010000007.1 coordinate 36,110, forward strand.
AACTGAATGAAAGAGCCGTGCCTTCGAGGCCCTCCGGAACCTGTTGTGTACGGGGTT
>CAYPUJ010000008.1:0-15405 GCA_964413805.1 uncultured Bacteroides sp.
TTGCCACTTGCTTGCTTACTTTCACCTGTACGGTTCACCCGGATTGCTCCTGCGGTTTTTCTTCCTTATTAATATGATCTGACCCGTGCAGCCGAGCAAGGTACATTGCCTACCGAAGACGACTGGGAGGCGTTGTTCGCCACCGAAGGCTATCACGCCTTTTTCAGCATCCGCACTGACTGGCAGGAATGGCAAGACAACATCCGAAACGCTTTCATGATCGTGTTCGACCCTGCCCAGCAAACAATAATCCCGGAAGTTGCATTCACAAACCGGTAATTGGTATTCCTGTGCTTTGAGGTTTTGCTACTGCCAAGTTAGAAGTGTAAGTAAGTATAAGGTGGCACTTCTAACTTGACGGTAGCGATTTTTCAGGAATATTCCGTAATGTTGCACTTGCTGGTTGACTCATCCGGAAAATGAAAGAAAACAAAAACATTAACAATGTTACTTCAAATAGATTTTATACCTTTGTCACTCAAGAAACGATAATGACATTTGAAATGCATAACAAATATACATCAGCCAAACCATTCGTTAAGTGGGTGGGCGGAAAAAGTCAATTGTTAGAAGACATAAAACGTTCTCTACCATCCAATTTCTCACAGAAGAAAGATATTACGTATGTAGAACCTTTTGTGGGAGGCGGTGCGGTCCTTTTTTGGATATTACAACAATTCCCGAATATAGAGAAAGCTGTAATCAATGACATAAATCCACATTTGATAACAACATACAAGGTTATCAAAGAACAGCCGGATAAACTTATTGAGCGATTGGAAGTCTTTCAAGATGAATATATTCCTTTAAAAGAAGAAGATAGAAAGATCTATTATCTGAATAAACGCAACATTTACAATTCTTTGCCCTTATCAGGAATAGAAACGGCTGCTTTATTCATTTTCCTGAATAGGACTTGCTTTAACGGTTTATATAGGGTTAATTCCAAAGGGAAGTTTAATGTTCCTCATGGAAGATATGCCAATCCTAAGATTTGTGATGCAGAAACAATTCTTGCGGATTCGCATGTTTTGCAGAAGGTCAAAATATTGTGTGGTGATTTTGCAGAAACAATGGCTTATGCAACACCGGATGCCTTATTTTATTTCGACCCTCCATATAAACCATTAAGCAGAACTTCTTCTTTCAACTCGTATGCAAAAGAAGAATTTGATGATAACGAACAAATCAGGCTGCGTGATTTTTGTCATCGAGTATCAGCCCGTAATGCTAATTTCATTTTGAGTAATTCGGATGTAAAAGGTAAAGATGAAAATGACAATTTCTTTGATGAAATATATCATGCCTATAACATTCGCCGAGTCATGGCAACGCGAATGGTCAATGCCAATCCGGATAAAAGAGGGAAATTGACAGAACTTCTTATCCGAAATTATACAGAAACAATGCACCCACAAAATGCAATGTTATTCTAAGGGAATAAACATCAATATCTATAATTATGGCATCAGATAAATCCTAGAAGAAAATATATGACGACACGAAGATGGAAGAACACGATTTTACAAAAAAAGCGTTCATCCTATCAGCCAAAAGAATAAAAGAATCTTGTCAGGATTTTAAGAAAACAGCAGAAAAAGAGGTCCGAATATTATGTAAACAAGATAGCCGGGAAGATAGGCCTCAGGTCTTTAAGGATAAGAATCTGTTCATTCTGCCAAAACACAACGGAGAATATTATATAATTCAAGGAGAAGGATATATAGATATTCCTGATATTACAAGTCCAATCAAAGAATACAAAAGCCATTTGGATTTTGAACTAAAAAGTTCACAAGTCGGAGATTCTGAGATGCAACACTTGGATTTTGCTTATGCAAATTCTTTAGTGAGAACTTTCATGAATGATCCTTCACTGGTACTGACTATACGAGGAAGAAAATATACACCTGAATTTTCATTTGTTACCAATGGCATCACACTCACTGTTAATAGTGTACAAACAGAAGTCGATGCAGGATATGAAGGAATAAATTCAATAGTATTGATAGAAGCGAAAAATTCTAATACAACCAACACTATCATTAGGCAACTGTATTACCCCTTCAGACAATGGAAAGAAAATACAGGAAAAACCGTTTATCCTATGTTTTTTGAGAAAAGAAATATCTACGGTGAAAACATTTATTATATGTGGCAATATGAGTTTGCAGATCCTAATGACTACAATAGTATTCGTTTAATAAAGGCTGAAAGATATCGCATTGTTAGGTAATGATTATCCCCTTTTTCCGTTCCTCCGATCACGCTTTCACCCTCCTCCACGGTGATTGTATCGAACTGCTGAAGCAATTCAGTTTCAAGTTCGATATGATATTTGCTGACCCGCCTTATTTCTTAAGCAATGGAGGGATAAGCGTGCAAAGCGGGAAAATAGTGTGTGTGGATAAAGGCAGATGGGATAAGGGCAGCACGCCGGAACACATGTTCACCTTCAACCGGGCATGGATAAGTGAGTGCCGACAAAAACTAAAAGACAATGGTACGATATGGGTCAGCGGCACATACCACAATATTTTTTCCATTGCCAATGCATTGACAGAATTAGGTTTCAAGATTCTAAATGTCATAACGTGGGCGAAGACCAATCCGCCGCCTAATATTTCCTGCCGCTATTTCACCTATTCCACGGAATTTATTATTTGGGCACGCAAATCACCTAAAGTTCCCCATTGCTATAACTACGATGTGATGAAACAAATCAATGGAGATAAACAAATGACGGACGTTTGGCATTTGTCGGCCATCGCCCGATGGGAAAAATCATGCGGAAAACATCCTACTCAAAAACCTTTATCTGTGTTGTCACGCATAATTTTAGCATCTACCCACAAAAACGCGTGGATTCTCGATCCTTTCACCGGAAGCAGCACCACAGGTATTGCCGCCAATCTATTGGGAAGACGTTTCTTGGGAATTGATAAAGAGGAAGAATATCTCATTCTCAGCCGGAATCGCAAAAAGGAAAAGAACAAATATCAAACGCCGCCTTGTTTCGTAAAAAGATTAAAGACATTGCTCTTTTGGATAGGAATAGTTTACCATCGGTAAAGGAAGAAGATATTTTCAATTATGATTTGCCGTTTTGAGCGGTTGCGGGTAAAACCGGGAACAGACACCGGTTGCAGACATGAAAAGGAAAAGACTGCGACGGTTTGAGTTTTTTGATGCGGTTGCCCGTTATTTTCCCTTTTCATGCGCCCCATTTACCAATATATATGTATATTTGTCGTAAAAATACCATACTGAATGTTTATTTATAAATGAAAATGATATGAAAAAGCAGACTGTAAGTTTCTTCCTGCTTCTATTCGCAGGAAACATCCTTTTCTTTTCTTGCGGCAACATGAGGAACAAAAGCGAAGCAACCTTGAAATTTGACAGCATACAAGTGAACCGAACAGCCCACCTCTTCCAGGATACTGCCAAACCGACCTGCAACATCGTCATAAACTTCTCCTACATCAGCGAAACACCCGATAGCGTTCTCAAAGACAGCCTGAATGCCTACTTCCTCTCCACCTGCTTCGGCCAGAAATACGCCACCGGCCTGCCCCGGGAAGCCGTAAAAAACTATACGCAGACATACGTCAACGAGTATCGGAGCGACCTGGAACCCATGTACACAAAGGAAAAGGAAACGTGGAAAGACGACGGGATGAACACGGATGCCTGGTACTCGTACTACAAAACCATAGAGAGCCATGTGCAACTGTGCACCGACCAACTGCTGGTTTACCGCTCCCACATGGAAGAATACACCGGCGGAGCACACGGCATCTACATGACCTACTTTGCCAACTTCGACCTACGCACCCATAAACTCCTGCAGATAGAAGACATTTTCGTCGAAGACTACCGGGAAAAGCTGACCGGACTGCTGTGGAAGAAACTGATGGCAGACAACAAGGTGGCCTCCCGGCAGGAAGCGGAAGAATTGGGCTACGGCACCACGGGAGAACTCGAACCGACAAACAACTTCTACCTCAGCAGAAAAGGCATCACCTTCTACTACAACATCTACGAAATAGCCCCTTATGCAATGGGAGCCATCGAAATCTGCCTGCCTTGGAACATGCTGAAAGAAATCAAAAACGACCAATTCGACCTCACCTTATGAACCTGCTGCTGAAATACTTCCCCGATCTGACAGAAGAACAGACAAGACAATTTGAGGCCTTGTATGCCCTCTACACGGAGTGGAACGCAAAAATCAACGTGATTTCGCGAAAGGACATCGAAAATCTGTACGAACACCACGTACTCCACTCGCTGGGCATTGCCCGGGTCATCCGCTTCCGCCCGGGCACCCGCGTCATGGACCTTGGCACGGGCGGCGGGTTTCCGGGAATCCCTCTGGCCATCCTGTTTCCCGACGCGAGCTTTCACCTGGTGGACAGCATCGGAAAGAAAATCCGGGTAGCCACGGAAGTGGCCAACAGCATCGGGCTGAAGAACACGAGTTTCAGCCACGCACGCGCCGAAGAAGAAAAACAGACGTTTGACTTCGTAGTGAGCCGTGCCGTCATGCCGCTGGCCGACCTGGTGAAAACGTGCCGGAAAAACATTGCCCGCGAACAACACAATGCGCTGCCCAATGGCCTTATCTGCCTGAAGGGAGGAGAACTGGAGCACGAAACCATGCCCTTCAAACACAAGACAACGGTCTGGATGCTCAAAGACTCTTTCGAAGAAGAATTCTTCCGGACCAAGAAAGTAGTACACGTGACACTTTAAGAACCATAGCCCATTGCACAATGAAAATCAAGAAATTTGAATTCAACATGTTCCCGGAAAACTGCTATGTGCTCTGGGACGAAACCAACGAAGCGGTCGTCATCGACCCCGGTTGCTTCTACGAGGAGGAGAAACAGGCGTTGAAGAGTTTCATAATCAACAACAACCTGAAACTGAAGCACCTGCTCAACACCCACCTGCACCTGGACCACATCTTCGGCAATCCGTTCATGCTGAAAGAATTCGGGCTGAAAGCGGAAGCCAACAAGGCCGACGAGTTCTGGATAGACGAAGCACCCAAACAAAGCCGCATGTTCGGCTTCCAGCTGCAGGAAGCCCCCGTGCCATTGGGCAGCTACCTGCACGACGGAGACATCATCACCTTCGGCCGCACCCAGCTGGAAGCCATCCACGTGCCGGGACACTCTCCCGGAAGCCTGGTGTTTTACTGCCCGGCAGAGCATTGCATGTTTTCGGGCGATGTGTTGTTCCAGGGAAGCATCGGGCGAGCCGACTTGTCAGGCGGCAACTTCGACGAACTGATTGAGCACATCTGCAGCCGCCTGTTTGTCCTGCCCAACGAGACCATCGTCTATCCGGGACACGGGGCACCCACCACCATCGGCATCGAAAAGGCCGAAAATCCGTTCTTCCGTTCATAGTTGTGTCCCACCGCCAACGACCATAAAAATATCCCTATAAAACCATCAATGTAGTATGAAATTCGACTTATTATCTGCACGCCACACCGGCATCAGCCCGCAAGACGAAGCATCCATGCTCCACAAGATAGGTGTTGGAAGCCTGGATGAACTGATAGACAAAACCATTCCGGCCAATATCCGCCTGAAAGAGCCACTGGCCCTGCCCCAACCCATGACCGAATGTGAGTTCGGGCAGCACATCGCCCGGCTGGCTGCCAAAAACAAGCTCTATGCCACCTACATAGGTATGGGCTGGTACGGTACAATCACGCCGGCCGTCATTCAACGCAACGTGTTTGAGAATCCGGTGTGGTACACCTCGTACACACCCTACCAGGCCGAAATCTCGCAAGGACGGCTGGAAGCTCTGATGAACTTTCAGACCGCCGTGTGCGACCTGACCGGTATGCCGCTGGCCAACTGCTCCCTGCTGGACGAAGCTACCGCTGCCGCCGAAGCCGTGAGCATGATGTATGCCTTGCGCCCGCGCGACATGCAAAAGTCGGGAGCCAACGTCGTCCTTGTGGATGAAAACATATTCCCGCAGACCTTGGCTGTAATGACTACCCGCGCCATCCCGCAAGGCATCCGGCTGCGCGTCGGCAAATGCCACGAAGCGGAGTTCACGCCGGACGTCTTTGCCTGCGTGCTGCAATACCCCAACGCCAACGGAAACATCGAAGACTTCCGCGACCTGGTGGAGAAAGCACACACCGCACGGTGCAAAGTAGCCGTGGCCGCCGACATCCTGAGCCTGGCACTGCTGACACCTCCCGGCGAATGGGGCGCGGACATCGCGTTCGGAAGCACGCAACGCCTAGGTACCCCGTTGTTCTACGGAGGCCCCTCTGCCGCCTACTTCGCCACCCGCGACGAATACAAACGCAACATGCCGGGACGCATCATCGGCTTGTCGAAAGACAAATATGGAAAGGTCTGCTACCGCCTGGCCTTGCAAACGCGCGAGCAACACATCAAACGCGAAAAGGCCACCTCGAACATCTGTACCGCCCAAGCCCTTCTGGCCAGCATGGCCGGTTTCTACGCCGCCTATCACGGACAGGAAGGCATACGCAACATCGCTGCACGCATCCACAGCATCGCCGTGTATCTGGAAAAGAGCATCTGCCAACTGGGCTACCGCCAAATGAATCCCTACTATTTCGATACGCTGCGCTTTGCACTCCCCGACAACATTTCCGCCGGACAAATACGCACCATCGCACTCAACAAGCAGGTCAACTTACGTTACTTTGACAACGGCGACGTGGGAATGAGCATCGACGAGACCACCGACACCGCAGCTGCCAACGTACTGATGGCCATCTTTGCCATTGCTGCCGGAAAGGACTGGAAGAAAACAGCCAACATCCCTGACGGATGCAAGCTCCCACCGCAACTGACACGGCAAACGCCCTACCTGACACACGAAGTGTTCAGCCGCTACCACACGGAGACAGAAATGATGCGCTACATCAAGCGGCTGGAACGCAAGGACATTTCGCTGGCACACTCCATGATTCCGCTGGGATCGTGCACCATGAAACTGAACGCAGCCGCCGAAATGCTGCCGCTCAGCCGTCCGGAATTCATGAACCTCCATCCCCTCGTGCCCGAAGACCAGGCGCAAGGCTTCCACGAACTGATAGAAAACCTGAGCGAAGACCTGAAGGCCATTACCGGCTTTGCCGGAGTCAGCTTGCAGCCCAACTCCGGTGCGGCAGGCGAATACACCGGACTGCGAATCATCCGCTCCTACCTGGAAAGCATCGGCCAAGGTCACCGCAACAAAGTATTGATACCGGCCTCGGCCCACGGCACCAACCCCGCCTCGGCCGTACAAGCCGGATTCACGCCCGTGACTTGCGCCTGCGACGCACACGGAAACGTGGACATGGATGACCTGCGCTCCAAAGCCGAAGCCAACAAGGAGGAACTGGCTGCCCTGATGATAACCTATCCATCCACCCACGGAATTTTTGAAACAGACATTGCAGAAATCTGCCAAATCATCCACCGATGTGGGGCACAAGTCTACATGGATGGTGCCAACATGAACGCACAGGTGGGGCTGACCAACCCCGGACGCATCGGTGCGGACGTTTGCCACCTCAACCTGCACAAGACGTTTGCTTCCCCACACGGAGGAGGAGGTCCCGGCGTGGGTCCCGTCTGCGTAGCCGCCCATCTGCTTCCTTTCCTGCCCGGGCACGACCTGTTCGGCAACAGCACCAACGAAGTGGCGGCTGCTCCCTTCGGCAGTGCCGGCATCCTGCCCATCACCTACGGCTACATCCGGATGATGGGTTCCGAAGGACTGACACAAGCCACCAAGGCAGCCATCCTGAATGCCAACTATCTGGCAGCCTGCCTTCGCGATACATACGGCATTGTCTATCAAGGCGCCAACGGCTTTGTGGGACATGAAATGATTCTGGAATGCAGAAAAATACAGGAGGAAACCGGCATAAGCGAAAACGACATCGCCAAACGCCTGATGGATTACGGCTATCATGCCCCCACCCTTTCATTCCCCGTGCACGGAACACTGATGGTGGAACCCACCGAGAGCGAAAGCCTGGCCGAGCTGGACAATTTCGTGCAAACCATGCTGACCATCTGGAACGAAATAGAGGAAGTGAAAGACGGACGTGCAGACAAGACTGACAATGTACTTGTCAACGCCCCGCATCCGGAGTATGAAATCGTGTCGGACAACTGGCAGCACTCCTATTCGAGAGAGAAAGCCGCCTATCCTACCGAGGCCGTGCGCGACAACAAGTTCTGGATCAATGTGACCCGTGTGGACAATACGCTGGGAGACCGGAAACTGTTGGCTACACGGTATGGTTCGTTCGATTGACCCTTCCTTTTGTCAACAACACTCATCATTCCCCTCTCCCACCCGGACTTTCCGGAGGGAGAGGGGAAGTTTTGTCCACAAGAAGCCTTAACGTTGCACGCAAACCTCCACACCTGCCCCATCGAGGTCTGCCCCGAAGGGCGGGTTACGTTTGGAGAGCCTGAGCCTGATGGACGTAATCGCAGGAAAATCATGAAACAGCCGTTGCACAAGGCGACCGGCCACATGCTCCAGCAAACGGGAGGGAACGGACATTTCCGCCCTCAATGCTTCGTAGACGGCGGCATAATTAACCGTATCGGCCAGGTCATCGCTTTCCATGGCCCGCGAAATGTCCACCTGAAGCCTCAGACTGATTGTAAACTCGTTGCCCACCACTGTTTCCTGTGGAGCCACGCCATGATAGGCATAAAAACGCACATTGTCGAGAAAGATGTAACTGTCCATGAATGAATAGCGATTGCGATTCTTTTATCCCTTTCTTCCGGACTGTGCAATCAGCAGCCGGATTTTGTCATTCAGACTGTCAGCATGCATCAGTTGTTCCAAAGTGAGGTGCATACGATAGCGCCAGTAGTGCCTCGGATTGGCCGGCACGTTGATGCGCTCTTCCTGCACCTGCGGGTTGCGCCAGCCTTCGTCCATCGACAGCCAGTCCTGCAACGAAAGGATGCACAGCATGGAATTACTGTACAGATGGCAGCGCACAATCTCCTCACAAATTTCAGCGGTAGCAACCGCCGGCGCACTGCCGTAATGTCCCAACATGGTGTTGTAGAAACGTTGTGTCTGCCCACCGTCTTCTTCCCACCAGCCCCTCAAGGTAGACATATCGTGTGTGGAGATAGTACAAACCGAACGATAAGGGTACCAGTCGGGATGTCCGAATTCATGTTTGGGATTCTTAGGCATACGTTGTATCTCCAGCGATAAGATGCGCAGGTCATTCATCACCCATGCCACGCAGTCGGGAATCATTCCCAGGTCCTCTCCGCACACCAACATACGGGTGGACTGCGTAAGTTGCGGCAACCTTTTCATGGCTTGCTGTTGCCAGAACTCGTTGTGCCGGTGGTAATAATAGTCGTCATACAAACGGTTGAAAGCAGCTTTCTCCCAATCGTTCAATGCCTGGTAAATGAAATCAAACTGTACACCGATACGGGGATGATACATATACGGATTGTCACGGTCCGAAATGAACAGTACGTCACTAATCAAAGCATACAGACCGTCGCGTATCCAGATACTGTCCGTATCCGTCTTTCCGGCAAAGTAAACTTCCACCTTGCGCTGCGTGTCAAACTCCGGACGCATCCGATACACTTCCCACACATTGGTCTGCTCGATGAAAGTCTGCTTCACATAGTCGGTATGAGGGCCGAACACCTTCTGCAGAAAACGTTCATGAATATAGGACTTTGTAAAGAAGTCTTCGCGGAAAGGCAGTCCATAACCTTCAATTTCCTCACGCGACATGGGCAATGCGGGCACAAACTGCCCCAACAGACCATGCACTGCATGCATGGGAATCTCCCAAATGCGGAAGAATCCCAGAATGTGGTCTATGCGGTAAGCATCGAAATACTCGGCCATTTTGCGGAAACGCTTCATCCACCACGCATAACCGTCCTGCTCCATCACTTCCCAGTTGTAGGTGGGGAATCCCCAATTCTGTCCGTTCACAGAGAAATCATCGGGCGGAGCACCGGCCTGACCGTTCAAGTTGAAATAGTGAGGTTCTTTCCAAGCCTCCACGCTGTTGCGGCTGATGCCGATGGGGATGTCGCCCTTCAGCACCACACCGTTGGCACGTGCATGGCGCGTGGCTTCCAACAATTGCAGATGGAGGTTGAACTGAATATAGTAGTAAATGGCTACATGAGGGTAATCGGAAGAATCGGGGCGACACAACTGCTCTATCTCACCGGCTTCGTAGACAGCATACTTGGGCCAATTGTGGAAGTCGGGTGTCTGGTAAACATCTCGCAGATAGCTGAACGCAGCATAAGGTTGCAACCATTCTTTGTTGTCGGCAAAAAATTTCTTGAATGCCTCCGATGCCAACACTTTCTCACCCTCCTGCTCGAAAATCAGACGGAAATATTCCCATTTTGTCCGGTTTACGGCTTCGTAGTCTACTACAGGGAGGGCATTCAGTTCTTGTCGGCGTTGCTCGAATTCCTGCCGTTTTTCGGCATCATTCAGCACACCCAACTGGCGGATGTCGGTATACATGGGATGGAAAGCATAGATGGAAATGCTGTTGTAAGGATAAGAATCCGTCCATGTGCCTGTCATGGTCGTATCGTTGATGGGCAAGATTTGCACAACCCGCTGCCGGGTGCTCACAGCCCAATCGACCATCTGCTTCAGGTCGCCAAAGTCCCCCACCCCGTAACTGCCTTCCGAACGGAGTGAAAAGATGGGAACAGCCACCCCTGCACCTTTCCAGGCAGGAAGGTTGAAGTAAACATAGCGGTCGCCTACCACCAAGGTTTCATCCGCTCCGGTTTGCGGTTCTGCCAGATAACGGTTCGGATTGTTTTCCCATGCCACTGCCCGCCGTTCCTTCCTGTTGTAAAGGATGAACTTATACTCCAGCGGGAAACTGAGTTCCTCTACATTCACTTCGGCCTGCCACTCAGGAAAATCCACATCGCTCATCAGCACAGCCTTATCCGGATTCCAATTGCCCAATGCGGGTTGGTTTCCGCAAATGCCCAGACAGTGGTCACCATCCACACAGGGAGCATAGGCTTTTATCCGCACACCTCTGCGATGTTCCTGAGGTATGGCATCCCGTTGCCCATGCGCTAACAAAGATTCTGTGAAAGCAGAAGTATAAAAATACTGCTGTTCGGGCAGATTTTTCCAGCAATCTTGCAGTTGATAGACTTTTTCCGGAACATTACCCACATGCAATGTGCGCAAGACTCCATTCCACTCGCTGCGCACAGCATGACCATCCCGGTAAACCTGGTATTGATATACAATCATGTGTTCTTCCGGCACTCGGATTTCGACATCCGCACTCCAATGAATGCCATCAACCGTATGCAATGGACAGGCATTGTCAGGCAGGTTACCCCCAAGTTCAGGAACAGCACCTGCCACTCTGACTTCTTCCCCCCAACTTGTACGATACTCAATATTAAACGATAGAGTCATATATATCAGATTTAAAAAATAATAGCTGCAATAACTATGCAAGTATAAAAAATATTCCCCATAGCCATGCAGCCATCAGTTTTTAAGTAATCCAAATTCCTATGCAAACGTTTGTGTGCTGTCAAAAAAGTCACCCGCAACGAGAAGTCCCGCACGTGGTACATATCAGACAACCTTCCTGATAAACCAGGGTTTCGTTTCCACAATTCGGGCATTTCTTCCCTTTGGCCTCGGTTCCGTCGGTCACATATTTTTTCAATGCCCGCTCCACACCGTTCTTCCAGGTGTTGATGTTTTCGCTGTCCAACTGCAACGAATTGACCAGTTTCATCACCAACTCTATCGGCATCCGGTAGCGAAGCACTCCCGAAATAAGTTTGGCATAGTTCCAATATTCTTTGTTGAACTTTTCTGACAGGCCTTCAATGGTAATCTTATAACCGCGCTTGTTTTCAAACTGAAAGTCATAACGCTTGTTGCCATTCTCGTCCACATTCTTGATGATGTGACCGGACACCACGTTCTTGGGCAATACGATTCCTTCGTCATCATCCAGAACACCGGTGAAGATTTCATAGGGATGACCATCCAGCAATCCAACAAAGGCCACCCATTTCTCCTTGTTGTTCTGGAAACGCACGATATCTGCTTCCAGTACCTTGGGACGGGTCTCCACAATCGTTGGCGGCTTGCACGGAGGAAGTTCCTCGCTCTTCTTCTCACTTTTCACAGAAAGCAGTACACCCGTACGCGAACCCTCGCGATAGACGGTACAACCTTTACAGCCGGAACGCCATGCTTCAACATATAAACGGTTCACCAATCCTTCGTCCACATTACTGGGCAGGTTAATCGTCACACTAATGGAATGATCCACCCACTTCTGGATGCGGCCTTGCATTTTGACCTTCATCAACCAATCAACATCGCTGGAAGTTGCTTTATAATAAGGAGACTTTTTCACCAAGGCATCAATCTCTTCTTGCGAATATTTCTTGGAAGGGTCATAACCATTCACCTTCATCCATACGGCAAACTTAGGATGAAACACAATATATTCTTCAAAAGTGTCACCCGTCTCGTCGGTGAAATCAACATGTATGTTCACATCGTTCGGATTCACTTTCCGACGGCGTTTATACACAGGAAGGAAGACCGGTTCGATGCCGGAGGTTGTCTGGGTCATCAGGCTGGTAGTGCCCGTAGGTGCAATGGTGAGACAAGCAATGTTGCGGCGACCATAACGTTTCATCTCTTCGTACAGTTCCGGATCGGCTTCCCGCAGACGGTTGATGAAAGGATTGTCTTTCTCACGCTCTGTGTCATAGATTTCGAAAGCCCCCCGCTCTCTGGCCATTTCCACCGACGAACGATAGGCCGTCAATGCTACGGTGCGATGTACTTTCTCCGAGAAGTCTGTAGCTTCTTCCGTTCCGTAACGCAGCCCCAATGCAGCCAACATATCACCCTCTGCCGTAATGCCTACCCCCGTGCGCCGTCCTTGTCCGCTTTTGCGATATATCTTTTCCCACAATGTACGCTCGGTATGCTTCACTTCTTCGCTTTCCGGGTCAGAATCTATTTTCTCCAATATACGTTCAATCTTTTCCAGTTCCAGGTCAATGATGTCATCCATGATGCGTTGTGCCAATCTCACATGTTTCTTGAACAATTCAAAATCGAAATACGCATCCTGCTGAAAAGGATTAACCACATACGAATATAAATTAATGGCAAGCAAGCGGCAAGAGTCATACGGACACAAAGGTATTTCACCACAAGGATTGGTCGATACCGTACGGAAACCAAGGTCGGCATAACAATCGGGAACAGACTCACGCAAAATGGTGTCCCAGAAAAGCACGCCCGGCTCTGCAGACTTCCATGCATTGTGTACAATCTTCTTCCAAAGTGCAGAAGCATTGATCTTTTTCTGTACAACCGGATTGGTTGCGTCGATGGGGTATTGCTGCACATAGGGTTTTCCGTCAACGGAAGCCTGCATGAATTCATCGGTCAGCTTTACAGAAACATTGGCTCCCGTCACTTTGCCTTCTGTCATCTTTGCATCAATGAACGCTTCCGAATCGGGATGTTTGATGGAAACGGTCAACATCAATGCCCCCCGCCGTCCATCTTGTGCCACCTCGCGCGTGGAGTTGGAATAACGTTCCATGAATGGAACCAGTCCGGTAGATGTCAACGCCGAATTCTTAACCGGTGAACCCTTCGGACGAATGTGAGACAAATCATGCCCCACTCCGCCCCGACGTTTCATCAATTGCACTTGTTCTTCATCAATTTTAAAGATGCCACCGTAGGAATCTGCCGCACCATCTACACCTATTACAAAACAATTTGAAAGGGAGGCCACCTGATAATCGTTGCCAATGCCTGTCATAGGGCTTCCTTGCGGAATGATGTACTTAAAATGGTCAAACAGACTAAAAAGTTCCTCCGATCTCAACGCATTGGGGTATTTCTTTTCCACACGAGCCACTTCGTTGGCTATTCTCCAATGCATATCCTCCGGAGACTTCTCGTAAATATTGCCAAAGGAATCCTTCACGGCATATTTATTCACCCAAACCCTGGCCGCTAATTCATCACCTTGAAAATATCGCAAAGATTCTTCATAGGCTTCCTTGTAAGAATAAGTTTTTCTTTCCACAGTAGTATATTTCTTAGATTTCGTTGCAAAATGAATTACTGGTGTAGAAGTTCTGCCGACGTTAACAAATATGCAGCAAATCTATGAATGTTTTTCTACCTGACAAAATAAAAAACAAAGTTTTTATCAACAGGTTTCCAATAGGTTCCTCTGCTTTTTACTACACTTCAATACTTGTATTTACAGGGAGAAAGTTGTATCAAAAAAGAATCCCGGATAAGCAACAGAGATATCCTGTTTTTTGCTGTTATTTTCAGTCTTCCGGCAAATATATCGTTGCACAAAAGAACAACATAGCCGATTCTTTTATATATTTGCCACAAAAAAGCATGGACAGCTTAAAACAAAGAAGGACAATTCGCAAATATCAGTCAAAAGACATTTCGACCGATTTATTAAATGATTTACTAACGAAAGCATGCCGGGCTTCCACCGTGGGTAATATGCAAACCTACAGCATAATCATCACACGCGATGCTGCCAGCAAAGCCCGTCTGGCACCCGCCCATTTCAACCAACCAATGGTACAAAGCGCACCCGTCGTACTGACTTTCTGCATTGACCTGCGCCGCTTCAGCCAGTGGTGCAGACAACGGAAGGCAGAACCCGGATATAATAATTTCGAATGGTTTGTCACCGGAGCCATCGATACGCTTCTGGCAGCCCAAACATTCTGTATCGCAGCTGAAGAAGAAGGATTGGGCATTTGTTACTTGGGTACTACCACTTATAATCCCCAGCCAATCATCGATGCACTGAAACTGCCCGAATTAGTATTCCCCATCACGACCGTCACAGTCGGCTGGCCAGACGAAAATCCTGCCCAAACAGATCGCTTGCCATTAGAAGCCATCGTACATGAAGAATACTATCACGATTACACGGCAGCAGACATCGACCGGTTGTATGCCTATAAAGAATCGTTACCGGAAAACCTACGCTTTATCGCTGAAAACCAAAAAGAAACTTTGGCACAAGTCTTCACGGAAGTCCGTTATACCAAAAAAGACAGCGAAGCCATGTCTAAAGAACTTTGGAAAGCAATGAAGCAACAAGGATTCTAAAGGAACAGCATACTTCTGCTGGGAATGCCCAGATAATAAAAATCCCCTTATTAAGTCCGGTCAGACGATAATAAGGGGATTTTTTCTTTCAACAGCTCTTACTAAAAACACTGAATACAGATAGAGTAAAATGAATATATACTTACTTTCCTGTTGAAGTATATATTCGTTGGC
>CAYPUJ010000008.1:15505-35807 GCA_964413805.1 uncultured Bacteroides sp.
GATAGAGTAAAATGAATATATACTTACTTTCCTGTTGAAGTATATATTCGTTGGCAGTTGAAGTATATATGAAACTGCATTTAAAGTCATACCTTCTTCAACGCTGCCTGTATTTCATCCAGTTCTGCACGAAAAGCCTTGTCCACCTCTCGCAACTCCCGTACTGTTTTGCACGCATGCAGCACGGTAGCATGATCTTTGCGACCAATGAGCGAGCCTATCTTGGCCGTAGAGAAGTCTGTATTGTTTTTGGCCAGATACATGGCTATCTGCCGAGCCTGTACTACCTCGCGTTTTCTCGATTTGGTATGAATGACAGTATTCTCCAAACCGAAATGCTTGCACACTGTATTGATGATGTCGTCAATGGTCACAGGCTTGCTTTCGCTGTTGGTAACTTTACGAACGATACGCTGTGCCAGTTCCAAATCTATCTTTTTGTCATATACTGTAGAATGAGCCATAATAGAAATCACAATACCTTCCAAATCACGGATACTGTCACCCACATTTTCCGCAATGTAGTCTATCACTTCCTGTGGAAACAACAGACCGTCACGGTGAATTTTGTTCTCCAGGATTCGTCTACGCAATTCCACAGTAGGCCGTTCCAATTCGGCTACCATTCCCCATTTGAAACGGGTAATCAACCGCTCTTCCATCCCCTGTAAAAGGACAGGAGGACGGTCAGAAGTAAGAATCAGTTGCTTTCCATTCTGATGTAAATGATTGAATATATGAAAAAAAGTGTTCTGTGTCTGCGTCACACCGGCAAACTCCTGAATGTCATCAACAATCAGAACGTCTATCATCTGATAGAACCTGAAGAAATCGTTCACCGTATTCTTACGCACAGAATCCGTATATTCCATCTGAAACAGACGCGCCGACACATACAATACCAACTTATCCGGATACAATTCTTTTACCTTGGTACCTATGGCATTGGCCAGATGCGTTTTTCCCACACCGGAAGCACCATACAAGAACAAGGGATTGAAAACTGTTTTAGCCGGATGCAAAGCGACAGCCTCGGCCACACTTCGTGAAAGCTTATTGCTATACCCTTCGATGAATGTCTCAAAATTATATTCCGGCTTCAAATGAGGATCAAAATTGGGCACTGAAACCGACTGCACCTGTGGTTGGGGTATAATGGTCCGCCGTGTAGATTCCAAGTTCACAGTCTGTTGTGGTCGTGAACTTTTGTCTACCATCACATTATACCTCAGTTGCGTCCCTTGACCAATCACTTTATAAAGAGTCTGACGCAACAAATCCAGGTATTTTTCTTCCAGAAACTCATAGAAAAACTGACTGGGGACTTGTATAGTCAACGTCTTATCCTCATATTTCAATGGAATGATGGGGACAAACCATGTTTTATATGCCTGTTCCGTGATATTGTCTTTAATGATTTCAAGACACCGGTTCCATAGCCCGACATGATCAACTACACTCATAACGGCTTCTATACAATTTATTAATTAAGCAAAACTTCTACCTCTGCAAAATTGGGAATCTTATTTGGAAAAAACAAACAGGTTTTTCCTTGTTTTTTCCGGAATAACAATAAGCTTTTTATTCTCAACTATTTATCTGTAGCCTATGAAACTATGCATTTTCAAATGCTCTTGCTTTTTTGGAAGCCACTGTATATGAATCCGTTAAAAGCACAGATGCTTATCCATTTCCTTTTTTCCCGAAGATTTATAAGGTCCTGTTTCGCCCTATTTTATGCAAAGCATCACTACCGATTCACCACAGACAGCCGTTATTCGTTATTTATACAAAATCTATATAAAGCTTCTTGTTTACTTATCTTTCTTGCCAAACAGCGAGAAGTGTACATAGCGTTTCGGATGCAGGCGCAAATCTTCCAACAAGCTCGCCGCATTGGCCGTCGTAGCATTCAAATTGTTGTAAAGGCCGGGGTCGTTCAACAGCAGGCCTACCGTATTGTCTTTGCTGTTCAGCCTGTCGGTAATCGTTTTAACATTGGCCAGCGTAGAATCCACCCGTTGCATGGCTGCCACATAATCAATCTGCTTCAAGTCACCGCTGATCTGGGCAAGATTATCACCGACCGTATTCAGCTTTTCCGTCAATTGTGGAATGTCTTCACCCATGAGCGTTTCCAAATGGCTGGTCGTAACCGCCATATTAGCCGTCAGCACCTCCACATTGTGCAATGTGGCCGGAAGTGCCGGATTGGACAACAACGTATTCAACGATGCCAGAATAGAGTCCAATTTGGGAAGCATCTGCTCTACCTGCGGAATCATGGCAACTGCCTTGCCCATCAGGCCGTCGTTAAGACTACCGGTGATCGTATCGCCCGGCATACAGCGTTCGCGCGGGTTATTGGCAAGCAACAAAGACATCTTGATTCCTCCCAACATATCAGAAACCAGTTCAGCACTGCTTCCCTTCGGAATGCGCAGGCTGGGATCAACCTCTATTTCCACCAACACATTTTCCGGGTGTTCATAGTCATAATGCAAATCGCGCACAATCCCTACCCTGAATCCATCGGCAAAGACAGGACTTGACTTGGCCAGTCCGTTGATATTCTGAAACTTTACATAAAAATAGCTTGACGGTTTGAACAAATCAATGCCTTTCAGATAATTAATGCCATATATCAATATGCACAAAGCTGCAATACCGGCAATTCCAATCCTGACTTCTTTGGTAATATACTTCATACTGTTTCGTTTTCGTTTTATTTATTCTTTGATTGTTTGAATTCTCTGATGGCTGCGTTGATATCCATTTTCTTACCGTTCTTGAAGGCTACCACAAAAGCACCTTTAAACCGGTTCGATACGGACTTCTGCAGACGCAACACCTTGTTATAATCAGGTGAAGCACCATACGTATATTTATACAGCCCATTTTCTTTATAGTAATCCCCCCCTCCAAGCCTTCCAGATGCTTGTCATTATCGGACAACCGATGCGATATGGCAAATATCTGCACCTTGAATACAATGCCGTTGCCGGCTTCCTGCCCCACCGGCTTCGGAGGAAGAACGGCCGGTTCCGATGATACAGAATCGCCCTTCCCGGATGGTTTTCCTTCGCTCAGATGTGCGGTCTGCTCTTGCCTGTAAGTGCAGAAAGCACGGAATATGGCATCGGCCAGCGAGGCTGTTCCCGTTTCCGTGTTCAGGTAACGTTCTTCCTCCGGCGTGGAAAGATACCCCAACTCTATCAGGATACTCGGCATGGCACTGGCTTTCAAGACCAGGAAACCCGCCTGGCGCACACCGCGGTCGTTCCGTCTGCCAACCGTCTTCATCTGCTGCTGGACGAGTGAAGCCAGATGCACGCTCTGCGACATATACTTGTCCTGCATAAACTCAAAAATGATGTATGATTCCGCCGAGTTCGGGTCAAAACCGGCATAACGTGTATGATAGTCGTCCTCGTACAAGATAACGGCATTCTCCCGTTTCGCCACTTCCAGGTTCTCTGCCGATTTGGCAAGTCCCAGTGTCCATGTGGAAGTCCCCTTGGCCGTCTCATTGCCGGACAAAGCATTCGTATGGATAGAAATGAACAGGTCGGCTTTGGCATTGTTGGCTATCTCCGCCCGACGGGCAAGCGGTATGAAGACATCCTTGTCACGTGTATAAATCACCTTCACATCCGGGCAGTTCGCACGAATCAACTCCCCCAGCTTGAGAGCCACGTTCAGGTTGATCTGTTTTTCCTCGGAATACTTCCCGACAGCTCCGGAGTCGTGGCCACCGTGCCCCGCATCGATGACCAGCACAAAATCTTTCGCCCCCACGCTTTCGGCACAGAAGGGAAACACAAGCAGCACAAAACACATGCTTATCACGCGCACTATGTATCGTCTATTTTGTTCCATAACGAAAAAGCCGTTGCAAAGTTAGTGGATTTTTATAGAAATGCACGTAACTTTGCGCGCCAGAATAAAACTTTTAATGGACAATATGCTTCTGAGATTTCTCAAAGACTGGACACTGCCGGTAGCAATGGTCTCCGGCACCCTAGGTTATTTCTTTTTTGCCAGGATTCCCATGATGGCTCCCGCCAAGCCATTCATCAGCGGGCTGACAGGCTTTCTCACCCCTTTCCTGATTTTTTCACAACTCCTACTCACGTTCTGCAAAATAGAAGTGCGCGACCTCAAGCCCAAGGCATGGCACGGATGGTTGCTGCTGTTCCAGACGGTCGCCTGCCTCGCGGTGGCTGCAACGCTGGTCTGCTTTCCCTTGGACGAGACCTACCGCGAAGTGTTCGAAGGGGGCATGGTGTGTCTCATCTGCCCCACGGCCACGGCAGCGGCCGTCATCACCGGCAAGCTGGGCGGCAGTGCCTCCAGCCTTACGACTTACACCCTTCTGTCCAACCTGCTGGCTGCAGTGGCAGTCCCGTTGGTGTTTCCTTGGGTGGAGCCTCATGCCGAAGCAGGTTTCCTGGCGGCTTTTCTGATGATTCTGGGCAAGGTCTTTCCGCTCTTGCTTTTTCCCTTCTTCCTGGCACTGCTGCTGCGTTTTTTCCTGCCCCGTCTGCATCGCTTCCTCATCAATCTGCACGATGCAGCGTTCTACCTTTGGGCGGTGGCCCTGTCCATCGTATCCGGACAGACCGTCCGTTCGCTGGTCAACAGCACTGCGCCCGCTTCGGTGGAATGGCTGCTTGCCTTTACCGGACTGGTGGCCTGCTGCCTCCAGTTCTTTTTAGGCAAGCAGATAGGCGGACACTACAACGACCGGATCAGTGGCGGACAGGCACTGGGCCAGAAAAACACCGTGCTTGCCATCTGGATGGCCTACACCTACCTCAATCCGCTTTCGTCGGTTGCACCGGGCTCCTACGTGCTGTGGCAGAACATCATCAACTCCTGGCAACTGTGGAAAAAGCGGAAACGCGAGACAGCCCCGTGCAAATAGAAAAGCTTCCGCCACGCATCTGAAGACAAGCGGGCGGAAGCTCCCTAGTTCATAAAGACAAATCACCAAAACCGGTTGCGCTCCGGGCTGTATTCAAACCCAACGCTTTTCAGTGTACGGACGATGTCTTCCCTTGCCACATTCATATCCTCGCAAAGCGCGTCCAGCGAAGGATAAGAATCACGTAACTTCGTGTTGATGAAGCTGTAAAGCATCATCGGTTCTTTGGGTAAATTCATATACTTCTACCTTTTTAAAAAACTAATACCGCCGCAAAGATAAGCGTTTTCGGAATACGTGGGTTTGACATACATCAGAAAAGCCGTTCCGATGCGTACTATTTATCAGGTATCGGACAACAAGGTACCAAGAACCGCCACCGTTTGCAGCGCATCGGGCAGGAATCAGTGCCGATGATTCCCGTTGAAGGCAGCAACGAGTCCCGGTGAAGGCAGCACCGGTTCATGCCCGTCTCAGTACGAATGGGAATGCTTATGATTGATTATCACATAGATGATGACCGGTGCCCCCACCAGCGACGTAACGGCATTCAGGGGGATAACGCCCGCCTCACCCGGCAAGAGGCAGAGCAGGTTGCAGAGCAGGGCCACCGCTCCCCCGCACAGAAGGGTGGCAGGAAGGAGGGAACGATTGTTGGCCGTGCCCAGCAACAGACGGGCCACATGGGGAACGGCCAGCCCGATGAAGGAGACGGGACCGCAGAAGGCCGTGGTGACGGCAGCCAACAGTCCCGTAATCAGGAGCAGGGCTTGCCGGATGCGCCGCACAGGAATGCCCAGACCGGCAGCATTCCGTTCGCCCAGAAGCAAGGCATTCAGCGGCTTTATCAGCAGGAACGCACCTGCCAGCCCCGCCAGCGTGACTCCCGCGAAGGCCGGAAGCTGACGCAGGGACACGCCGCCAAAGCTACCCATCCCCCAAAGCATGTAGGACTGCACCCCCTCGGCTGTGGAAAAGAAGTTGAGCAACGAAATGACCGATGAAGTGAGATAGCCAATCATGATGCCCACAATCAGCAGCAACACACCGCTGCGTATCAGGGTGGAGAAAAGCAGCATCAGCCCCATCACCACCGCCGCACCGGCAAACGCTCCTGCCAGCACGGCCAGGAAACCGGACAGGCTGAAAACGCCTGCCACCAGGCTTCCGCCTCCGGCCAGCATGACCAGAGCGGCACCAAGGCCGGCACCGGAATTGATGCCCAGAATGGAGGGGTCGGCCAGCGGGTTCTTGAAGACAATCTGCAGCATAAGCCCGCTTGCGGCCAATGCACCGCCGCACAACAGTGCCGTGACGGCCTGTGGCAAGCGCGATTCGACCACGATGAAGCTCCAGCTTGCCCGGCTGCCCCGGCCTCCGCACAGAATGCGGAACACTTCTTCCGGCGGAATCGCTACCGACCCCGCCAGCAGATTGGCCACGAAGAGCAGGACTACAATGCCGCCCAAAGCCACCAGCCATATTGTGTGTTCACTTCTCATCGTTTTCTTTCAGCCTGCAAAAATAACGCAAGCCGCCCAATTCCGCCAATTCCGGATGAAGAATCTGCAGGTAGTCGGCCAGCAGATAGTCGGGACGGAAAGGTGTTTCTTCGTAGAATGGCGTCCGTCCGGTGTTGCAGGCGTAGATGTTGCGTTCCCGGAAGGCTTTGAATCCGGCATATCCTGCATATTCCGCTTCGAGGTCTGCATAGGTCATGTCCTGTGCCCGGTTGTATTTGAATATCCAGAAGTCCGCCTGCCCGGCCCGGTCGTACACGGTTTCAAAGGCAAGGGGCACGGAGCCGCTGTGGCGGTCGTCGGCAAAGGCATAACACGCCCGTGCGTCGGCCAGCAGGTGTCCGGTGGTACTGCGCCCGCCGGGCACATACCAGGCTGCGCTGCCCTTCAACTCGCAGCATACCGTCGGAGTGGAGGGTGTCTGCCCGGCTTGCGCCTTCAGCCGTTGGTAGCAACTGTCCACCACGGCAAAGAGGCTGTCCGCCCTCTCTCCGGCTCCGAACAGTCTCCCGTAGAAGCGCATCCACTCGGCACGTCCCAACGGAGAAGTCTCCATGTAGTCTGCGCACTCCACCAACGGGATGCCCAACTGTTCCACACGGCCATACCCGCCACTGTTCTCAAAGGGAGAAAGCAGGATGGCATCGGGATGCAGGTCGATGATGCGTTCGATGTCGGGATTCATGCCGGAACCGCAGTCGGCTACCAGCCCCCCGGCGCACCTTGTCTGAAGGGCGGGCAGGGCGATGTACTTCCGGTCGCACACGCCTCCGATGCGTTCCAGGACTCCCAGCTGTTCCAGCAGGCTACAGTGCACCGACGAGTAGACCACGGCCTTCGAGAGGGGCGTGCGCACCACGGTGCCGGCGGGCAAAGTTGCCGGCAAGGGCTGTTCCTTGGGCACCAGAATGTAGGTGTGCAAGGTCTTGAGCGTGTCCCAGGGGTTGCGCAGCGTGGCCACGGTATAATCGGGGGTCTTCACCAGCGTCAGGTATGTCGCGTAGCGCAAAGCCACGGTGTCGCCCACGGGCTGTGTTCCTCCCGATTCGTTCTGGCAGGAAGTGCCTGCCCCTGCAAGCAGCAGGAACAGGCATACCAACAGATAAAGCGGCCGCTTCATGCCCGTACTCATTCGGACAGGAAACGCACCCCCGCCACGGCATATCCGGCTGTGAAGCTGGTCTTGGGGGTGCCGTCGTTGTTGAACACATACACGGTGCCCGGCACGCCCGTGTAGTCGGGAGAAGCGATGTAGATGTCGCCGCTTTCGGGGTCAACGTCTATCGCGGTGGGGTTGGAAATCAAGTCCGGGTCGATGAGCGACTGCTGTTCGCCCGTAGTCAGGTCGTAGGCGAAGATATCCTGGTTGTCCGGCCAGTAATATTCGGCATAGATGCAGTAGATTTTGTTGTCGTAATAGCTGATGGCCGATGCCTGGCAGAGTTCGGTCACTTCGTTCGTGGCAGGGTCCAGGCATTGCAGGGTGCTGAGGATGCGGTCTTCCTCCGGTGTAGAGGGACTGCTGTAGTTGCCCACTGACACGAAGTAGATTTTCCCGCCTGCCGCCAGCATCTGGTCGTAAGGGTTCAGCAACACTTCCACCAGGTCTGTGCGGGTGAAAGAAGCCAGGTCTACCACAGCCACCTCGTTGCCGACACCGTAGCCGGAAATGTTGGCATAAAGCTTGTTGTCGGTGATGGCTATTGCTTCCGGATAGGAGCCTACCTCCACGCTTGCCTCCACTTCGAGCGAGAGGGTGTCCAGCCGCGACACGGTGCCGTCGTAGGCGGAGAAATAAACCTTTCCGCCGTCTGCCGCCAGGTAGCGCGGCTGCACGGCCTGTCCAGACTCATTGGTCAGGGGAATGGTCTGTATGATTTCTCCCTGCAGGTCCAGCACTTCCAGCTTGGCAGAAGTGGTGCAAGTCACGTAGAGTTTGGATCCATAGATGCACAGATCCTGGGCATCGCCTATGCCGCTCCCGTTGGCCTGCCGGTAAAGGTCATCGCTGATTGAATCCTTGTCGGAATAATAGAACTGGATGGAACCGTTGTTCTGACCCCAGTTGCCGTTGTTCACCACGTAAGCCCCCCGGTCGGAAATCACGCCCGTGGAACCACCGGAAGGCGGTACAACCAAGTCGTTGTCGTCATCGCATGAGCAGCACACTGCCGCAGCCGTTGCCCAAAGGGCAGTCATTAACCAATACTTCTTCATGTACATTTTCTTATTTGTGATTAAAATTGATAGTTGATGGTCACCTTGTAGTTCCGTCCGGGCATGGGATAGAAGCGGACGATTTCGTAGTTCTTCCCTCCCAGGTTGAGTGCGTCCACCTGCAAACGCAGCTTGTGCCGCCCCCAGGCGAACCTGCGGGACAAAGAAAGGCCGTGGTCGGTATAGGGTTCCAGACGGTTGTCCGCACTGTTGTAACTGCTGACATACCGTTCGCCCGCGTAAAGCACGTTGTAGGTCAGGTCGCACCAGGGCGTGGACAGGGTACAGCTGCCGGAGCCTGCGTGGCGGGGCGTATAGGCTATCTGGTTGTGCCAGGTGAGGGAACCGCGTTCGGTGACGTCCCTCGCCTGCATGAAGTTGTAGGCAAGGTTGATGTTGCTTCGCCAGCGTTCCGCCCATTTCAGGTCTGTAGCCAGGTTCACATCCAGGCCGACGGTCTCCACCTCACCGATGTTCGACATCTTCCAGACGAACATGGTGGGCACGGCCACAATCTTGTCTTTCACCTGCCCGTAGTGGATGTCGGCAGTAAAGCCCACATACTCCAGCACAGATGAAAAGGCGCGGTTATAGGTCCAGCCCAGGTTCCACTGCTTAGTGGTTTCGGGACGAAGATCCGAGTTGCCTATCAGCAGGTAATACAGGTCGTTGAAGGTAGGCACACGGAAGATGTCCTTGTAGGAGAAGCGGAACCGCAGGTTCCTGTCCGTCCAGGGTTTCCACGAAAGGTTGAAGGCGGGCGAGAGGCGGCGGAAGCCATCCGAGGCCTCGCCGGTTTCCACCCGTTCCGTCACGTGGGTGTTGAGCAACGAGGCTGTTGCCGAGAACCTGGAATGGGTGTAGCGCACGGCCGCCACGGTCAGGTAGGTGAACCGTTCGGGATACTGGCAGTTGCGCAACGTGGTAGACAGGTCGTTGTAGGCAAAGTCCTGCGCCACGGAGAAGTGGAGGTTGCGCACAGGTTCCCCCAGCAGCGTGGCCGTCACGTAGGTTTCGGTCTGGCGGAAACGGTCGTCGGTGATGCCCGACGATTCGTCGTTGTAGTCGCGGTTCCACGTATAGTTGAACTTGGCCGCTGCCTTCATCTTCCAGCGGGACGTGAAACGGTTCTCGTAGGTGGCTTGCGCGAAGTAGTTGCGGTCGTAGAGCCGTTCGGCTGCATAGGTATTGTCATACACCACGCCTCCGGGCAGTCCGCGTTCCGAGTCGAAGAGATAGAGTTTCAGGCTCAGGTCCTGGCGGCTGTCGATGTCCACACAGGTGTTCAGTTCCGCCCTCCAGGCATTGATGTCACTGTTGTTCCGCTTTTCGTCTATCAGGCGGCTGCCGTTCCGGAGCTTGAAGGGATAGTTGCCGTCGGCACGCAGGTAATCCGCGTAGGCGGAGAGACTGACCTTCCCGCTCAGCCGCTGCATGTACACCAGCGTGGGGTTGAGCAGTCCGTAGGAACCGGTCTTCAGGTTGGCGGCCAGTCCGTAATGCTGCCCGTCCGGTTCCGGCCGCCGGGTCTCGATGTTGAGAGTGCCGGCAGAAGCGAAAGTCTTGGCCGACTGGTAGATGTTGTCCGACTGTCCGATGGTGAGGTAGAGCAACGACACGTTGTCCAGCGAGAAGCGGGAAATGTCCACCTGCCCGGACTGGCAGTCGCCGACGGCCACCCCGTCGTAGCACACAGCTGTGTGCTGTGCCCCCAGGCCGCGGACCGACACGGTCTTCAGCCCGCCTACGCCTCCGTAGTCCTTCACGCTCACGCCTGCAAAGTGCTTCAGGGCTTCGGCCACCTCCTGCACGCCCATCCGCTCCATCTGCTCCCGGTCCATCACCTGCGTGGGACTGGCGGCAGTGACGTTGGAGATTGGCCGCTTCGCCACGACGGTCACCTCGTCAATGCGGTGCACCTTGCCCCCGATGGTATCCTGCTTTGCCTCTTGCGCGGCAAGGTTTCCCCCACCCACACAAGCAAGCATCCACAGGCAGACCAGGCAATGCCTCATACTTTGCCTCATTCTCTGTTACTTTCCAGCTTTCTTGAACATCCATGCACTGCCGCCTTCCTCGAAGCAAGCAGTTTTTCGACTTTGTTTTGCAGGTCTTCTGACTCGTTTCGGCCGTATCGCCTTCCCGTCGCTCCGTCGGTTGGGAGCAGGCAGTGGCACAAGAGTTGTGATACGCCTTCAAATGAAACTCACAGCAGCGGGACTGTCCGGGATTTCCACCCGATTCCCTTTTCATCCGTGTGCCGGACGGCACAGCCGGAACAAAACGTGGCAAAGATATGCGTTTCACATGAAGACTGAAAGCGGAAGACGGGAGAATGAAGATTTTTTAGGAGAAGGAAGCATCTTTTTTCACTTCGTCACCGGCTGGTAGACGCGCACGTAGTCCACCTCATAGACCAGAGGGAACTGCGAGTCGTCTATCTCCCCGCCGTTAATTCCGCCAACGGCCAGATTCAGCAAGATGTATTGCGGCTTCCTGAAGGGGTTGGTGCCCCTGCCGAGGCTGCCGTTCACCGTTTCGCTCAGCAAGATTTCGTTCATCAGTTCGTCGTCCAGATAGATGCGGATAGCGGTCTCATCCCAGTCCATGCGCCAGATGTGGAACTTGTCTGCCCACTCCGGGTCGCGGTCGGTGAAGTGAGAGAAAGGCACGGCACGGCTGTTCCACCTCGGCGTCCACCGCCGGTCGGTGCCCCAGCAGGCATTGGCCAGGATGTGCGGCACCCCGTCGATGCGGTAGTACTCCATCACGTCTATCTCCCCGCATTCGGGCCAGTCCATGCCGCGCCCGAGCAGCCAGATGGCAGGCCATGCACCGCCTGCGGTGGGAATCCTGGCCCTCACCTCCATGCGTCCGTAGAGAAACTCATACTTGCCCGCCGTGTTGACGGACGAAGAAGTGTAGCGGATGTACTCGTGGTTGCTGCGCCAGTCGGTGCTGCCGGGCACATAGTGCGGGTTCTCGCGCAGCCCGTCCACCTTGCGGGCTTCGATGACGAGCCTGCCGTCGCGGCAACGGGCGTTGTCGGACTGGTACCACTGCGCCTCTTCATTGCGGGCATAGCCCGTTTCATAGTTCCATACGGTGGAGTCAAGCCGTCCGTCTTGGTTGAATTCTTCGCTCCACACCAATTGCCAATCGGTCTCCTGGGCCGATGCGAGTCCCGGAGCCAGCAGGAGGAATGCCGCGAGACCCTTGCCTGCATTGCGCAGAAAATCTTTCATTTTTCTCATAACGTCATGTATGTTTTAAGTAGGGGTTAAAGAAAACACGTTTACACCTTATTATATATAAGGAAACACGGCTGCGGTGTCTTCAGCCGGAGACAAAGTTAGCGAAAAAAGATGAATTTGCGCCTCTTTTCCAACGTACACATAATGCGTTTCCGGGATGCCTGTACCGAACGTGTTCCGTGCCTGTAATCCGGAAATGGATTGCCTGTATCCAACACGCTCCGTGCCTGTATCGGACAAGCCCCGTATCTATAGCCCGGTTGCGCATTCTGCGTACCATTCATGCGCCCAAGGCAAGGCTGGATGAAAGTTCCGTGAAGGAGCCTCAAAAAAGTGCGGTACACCGATGGCATATCAACCTAATTTATCTATCTTTGCCCGAAATAATACTGCATACTAACCCAAAATGAACACCTTATATGAAAGATTTTCTGAAATTCACATTCGCTACGGTCGTCGGTATCGTCATTTCGAGCGTGTTGCTGGTCTTTATCAGCATCGTAATGCTGGTTGGCATAGTCTCCTCTTCAGAGACGGAGACGAAAGTGCCCGACAATGCAATCGCCGTGTTTGACCTCAAAGGCGACCTGTCCGAACGAAGCCAGGAGAACCCGTTAGGCTACCTGATGGGCAATACATACACAAGCTGCGGCCTGGACGACGTACTGTCTGCCATCAAGAAGGCCAAGGAAAACGAAAAAATCAAGGGCATCTACCTCAAGGCAAGCTCCCTGAATGCCGCCTATGCTTCCTTGCAGGCCATCCGCAACGCCTTGCAGGACTTCAAAGAATCGGGAAAGTTCGTAGTGGCATACGGCGACACCTACACGCAGGGAATGTACTACGTGGCCAGCGTGGCCGACAAAGTGGTGCTCAACCCCAAGGGTATGCTCGAATGGAGGGGGCTGGCAGCCAACCCGATATTCTACAAGAACCTGCTGGACAAGATAGGCGTGGAAATGCAGGTGTTCAGGGTGGGCACCTACAAATCGGCCGTGGAGCCTTTCACCTCCACCGGAATGAGCCCCGCCAACCGCGAACAGATGGATGCCCTTCTGCGCTCCACCTGGGGACAAGTGACCGCCGAAGTGGCGGCATCGAGAAACCTGTCCGTGGAGAAGCTCAACGAACTGGCCGACAACATGATGATGTTCGACGAGGCCGAAAAGACCGTGCAATGCGGACTGGCCGACACCTTATTATATAAGAACGAGATGCGCAACTACCTGAAGGCAATGGCCGGAGTGGACGAGGACGATACCCTCCCCACGCTGAGCATGGAAGAAGTGCTGAACATACGGAAGAACACGCCGAAGGACAAAAGCGGCAACATCGTGGCTGTCTACTATGCCACGGGGGAAATCGTGGAAGAAGACAGTTCCTCTCCCATGTCGCCCGACGGTTCGTCTGTCATCAGTGCCGCCAAGGTGCTGAAAGACTTGCGCAAGCTGCAAGAGGATGACCACGTGAAAGCCGTGGTGCTGCGCGTGAACTCCCCCGGCGGCAGTGCATACGCCTCCGAACAGATCTGGCACGCCGTGAGCGAACTGAAGAAGGAAAAGCCGGTCATCGTGTCCATGAGCGACTATGCGGCTTCGGGCGGCTACTACATCTCCTGCAATGCAGACACTATCGTGGCCGAGCCGACCACGCTGACGGGTTCCATCGGCATCTTCGGCCTGGTGCCCGACGTGACGGGGCTGACCAAAAAGCTGGGACTGGACTTCGACGTGGTGAAGACCAACACCTATGCCGACTTCGGCAGCATGGGAAGGGGCATGAATGCCGGTGAACGCAACCTGATGCAGAACTACGTGAACCGGGGCTACGACCTGTTCCTGACCCGCTGCTCGGAAGGACGCGGCATCGGCAAGGATGACCTGGACAAGATAGCCCAAGGGCGGGTGTGGACCGGAAGCATGGCCAAAGACCTGGGGCTGGTGGACGAACTGGGCGGACTGGACAGGGCGCTTGAAATCGCCATCGGAAAATGCGGCCTGACCGGCGAAGGCTACACCGTCCTTTCCTATCCCAAGAAAGAAAGTTTCCTGGAGATACTGATGAATATCAACGCAGACAGCTACGTGAAAGCACGTATGCTGAACGGCAAGGCAGGAGAACTCTACCGCCAACTCAGCATTCTGGAGAACGCGGACAAGTGTGAACGCATACAGGCCCGGTTGCCTTTCGAGCCAAACATCCGATGACAGCCGGCAAATCCATCCGGATACATCGCTTCCTGCTCCCTGCATCCTTTCTGTACGGTCTGGGTGTAAGGCTGCGCAACAGACTCTTCGACCGGGGCTGGCTCCCGTCGAAGAGTTTTTGTGTCCCGTTGATTTGCGTGGGGAACCTGGCAGTGGGAGGCACCGGCAAGACCCCCCACACGGAATACCTGATACGGCTGCTGCAAGGAGCAGGCTTCCACGTGGCCACGCTCAGCCGGGGCTATAAACGGCACACCAAGGGCTACCGCCTGGCCACGCCGGCAAGCGATGCCGGGGAGATTGGCGACGAGCCTTGCCAGATGAAAAGCAAATTCCCGGACATACGGGTGGCCGTGGACGAACAGCGTTGCCGGGGCATCGGACAACTGTTGCTGCTGGACAAGCCGCCCGTGGACGTGGTGCTGCTGGACGATGCTTTCCAGCACCGCCGCGTCAAGGCCGGACTGAACATCCTGCTGACAGACTATCACCGCCTCTACTGCGACGATGCCTTGCTGCCCGCAGGCCGTTTGCGCGAACCGGCCACGGGAAGCCGCAGGGCGCAAGTGGTGGTGGTGACCAAATGCCCGCCCTCGCTGACGGAAGCCGACTGCCGGCACATCGCCCGGAAACTCCGCCCGGCACCGGAACAGCAACTCTACTTTTCCACGCTCTGCTACGGGCGGCTGCGTCCGCTCTTCCCGGACTGCGTGGAACGGCCTGCCGCCGACATGGGAAAGGACGAGCATGTGCTGGTGGTGACGGGCATCGCCTCCCCCACTCTACTCATGAAAGAGGTGGAAACACACACGCCGCACGTCCGCCTGCTGAAGTTTGGCGACCATCACGATTTCAGCCGGAAAGACATACAGGCCATCCGGACGGCGTTCGACCAACTGGGAGGAACCGCCAGGCGCATCGTCACGACGGAAAAGGATGCCGCCCGCCTCAAGTCGCATACGGATTTGGACGGGGTATTGAAAGCAAACCTCTACGAACTTCCGATAGAAGTCGCTTTCCTGCAAGACCGACAAACAAGTTTCAATCAAAATATCATCGACTATGTTAAATCGCATCCAAGAAACAGCAACTTACCTGAAAAGTAAGATGCACACCCAACCGCAGACAGCCATCATCCTGGGTACCGGCTTGGGCAGTCTGATAGAAGAAATCACCGACAAGTATGAAATACCTTATCAGGAGATACCCAACTTCCCCGTTTCTACCGTGGAAGGCCACAGCGGCAAGCTGATATTCGGCAAGCTGGGACAGAAAGACATCATGGCCATGCAGGGACGTTTTCATTACTACGAGGGCTACTCCATGCAGGAGGTGACCTTCCCCGTCCGTGTAATGCGCGAACTGGGCATCAGGACCCTTTTCGTGTCCAACGCCAGCGGGGGCACCAACCCCGATTTCGAGGTTGGTGACCTGATGATTATCACCGACCACATCAACTACTTTCCCGAACATCCGCTGCGCGGGAAAAACATCCCTTACGGGCCGCGCTTCCCGGACATGAGCGAAGCCTATGACAAGGAACTGATCCGACAGGCAGACACCATTGCCGCAGAAAAGGGCATCAGGGTGCGCCACGGAGTCTATCTCGGTACGCAAGGCCCCACCTACGAAACTCCGGCGGAGTACAGACTGTTCCGCATCCTGGGAGCCGATGCGGTGGGAATGTCTACTGTGCCCGAAGTCATCGTGGCAAGGCATTGCGGCATCCGTGTGTTTGGGGTGTCGGTGGTGACCGACCTTGGCGTGGAAGGCAAAATCGTGCAGGTGTCCCACGAGGAAGTACAAAAGGCTGCCGACAACGTACAACCCCGAATGACAGCCATCATGCGGGAACTCATCAACCGTTCGGAAGAGAAATGAAAACAGAAATAGCAACCTTGGGCGAATTCGGACTGATTCGTCGCCTGACGGAAAACATGAATCCGCAGAACGAATCTACCCGCTACGGCGTGGGCGACGATGCAGCCGTGCTTGCCTATCCGGCTGACAAGGAAGTGCTCGTCACCACTGACCTCTTGCTGGAAGGGGTACACTTCGACCTGACATACGTCCCCCTGAAACACTTGGGCTACAAATCGGCCGTGGTCAACTTCTCGGACATCTATGCCATGAACGGTACGCCACGGCAAATAACGGTATCACTGGGAGTGTCCAAACGCTTCAGCGTGGAAGACATGGAAGAACTCTACGCCGGCATACGCCTGGCGTGTCAGACGTATGGGGTGGACATCGTGGGAGGTGACACCACTTCCTCATACACAGGACTCACCATCAGCATCACCTGCATAGGCGAAGGAGAAAAAGGCAAGACCGTCTACCGCAACGGGGCGCGAGAGACCGACCTGATTTGCGTGACCGGCGACCTGGGAGCTGCCTACATGGGGCTTCAGTTGCTGGAACGCGAGAAGGCAGTGCTGCGCAGTACGGATCCGGACATGCAACCCGACTTTGCCGGGAAGGAATACTTGCTGGAACGGCAACTGAAACCGGAAGCACGCAAGGACATCATCGGGAAACTGGCACAGGCCGGCATACGCCCCACGGCCATGATGGACATATCCGACGGACTCTCTTCTGAACTGCTGCACATCTGCACCCAGAGCAAAGTGGGTTGCCGTGTCTACGAAGAGCACATCCCCATCGACTACCAGACAGCCGTCATGGCCGAAGAATTCAACATGAACCTGACCACGTGTGCCCTGAACGGAGGCGAAGACTACGAACTTCTGTTCACCGTTCCCATCGGCGACCACGAACGGATTGCGAACATGGAGGGCGTGAAGCTCATCGGACACATCACAAAGCCCGAATTGGGCTGTGCCCTCATCACACGCGACGGACAGGAATTCGAATTGAAGGCACAGGGCTGGAATCCCCTGAAAGATGACAAACAGGCCGGTGCAGACTGACACACAGCGCAAGCCTGCACGGACGGCACATACAACAAGAGGAGGGTGTGTATCCAAACGCATCCTCCTCTTGGCTTAAAATTATCACCGGGGTCAGTTGCCGAATGCCAGGCAGTCTCCCGCAGGAGCCACATCCACCGTAATGGGCTTGTTGCGGTCTACGGACTGTCCCAACAGTTTCTTCGACAGGTCGTTGAGCAGGTAATGCTGGATGGCACGCTTCACCGGACGCGCTCCGAATTCGGGGTCGTAGCCCGCACCGGCCAGGAAGTCGATGGCACGATCGGTCAGCACCAGTTCCACACCGTTACCCGAAAGCATCTTCTGTACGCCCTTGATCTGGAGGGTGACGATTTGCCTGATTTCCTTTTCGGTGAGCGGCAAAAACATGATTGTCTCGTCGATGCGGTTGAGGAACTCGGGCCGGATGCTTTTCTTCAGCATATTCATCACTTCGCGCTTGGTTTCTTCCACCACGGCATCTTTGTTGGCTGCATTCAGTTTCTCCATCTGGCTCTGGATGTAGGAACTGCCCATGTTGGAAGTCATGATAATGATGGTGTTCTTGAAGTTCACTGTACGCCCCTTGTTGTCGGTCAGCCGCCCGTCATCCAGCACCTGCAACAAGGTGTTGAACACGTCGGGATGTGCCTTTTCGATTTCATCAAACAATACCACCGAATAAGGTTTGCGGCGCACTGCTTCTGTCAGCTGTCCGCCTTCGTCGTAGCCCACATATCCGGGAGGCGCTCCGATGAGCCGCGACACGGTATGCTTCTCCTGATACTCACTCATGTCGATGCGGGTCATCATGGTCTCGTCGTCGAAAAGGAACTCAGCCAAAGCCTTGGCCAACTCTGTCTTGCCTACACCCGTAGTGCCCAGGAAGAGGAACGAACCGATGGGACGCTTGGGGTCTTGCAGGCCGGCACGGCTGCGACGCACGGCATCGGCCACGGCCTCAATGGCTTCGTCCTGCCCGATGACACGCTTGTGCAACTCTTCTTCCAGGTGCAGAAGTTTGTCCTTCTCACTTTGCAGCATCTTGCTGACGGGGATGCCTGTCCACCGCGACACCACGTCGGCAATGTCTTCGGCATCCACTTCCTCCTTAATCATGGCTTTGTCGCCCTGCATGACGTGAAGTTTCTGCTGGATTTCTTCAATCTCCTTGTTGAGAGCCTGCAACTTGCCGTAACGTATCTCGGCCACCTTGCCATAGTCGCCTTCCCGTTCGGCCTTATCGGCTTCAAACTTCAGGTTCTCTATATCTATCTTATTCTGCTGAATCTTGTTCACCAACGTCTTTTCGCTCTGCCATTTGGCCTTATACGAGCTTTCCTGTTCCTTCAGTTCGGCCAGTTCCTTGCCAATCTGTTCCAGCTTGGCCGTATCGTTTTCGCGTTTGATGGCTTCGCGTTCAATCTCCAGTTGCTTGATTTTCCGGGAGATTTCATCCAGTTCTTCGGGTACCGAGTCTACCTCCATCCGCAGTTTGGCAGCTGCCTCATCCATCAGGTCGATGGCCTTGTCAGGCAAAAAACGGTCGGTGATGTAACGGTTGCTCAACTCCACGGCGGCGATGATGGCATCGTCTTTGATACGGACATGGTGGTGGTTTTCATACCGTTCCTTCAGTCCGCGCAGAATGGAAACGGTGCTCAACGTATCCGGTTCGTTCACCAGGACGATTTGGAAACGACGCTCCAAAGCCTTGTCCTTTTCGAAATACTTCTGATACTCGTCAAGTGTGGTTGCACCGATGCTTCGCAGTTCACCACGCGCCAAGGCGGGTTTCAGGATGTTGGCCGCATCCATAGCCCCTTCACCCTTGCCGGCACCCACCAGCGTATGGATTTCGTCAATGAAAAGAATGATGTCGCCTTCCGACTTCTTCACTTCGTTGATGACGGCCTTCAACCGTTCCTCAAATTCACCTTTGTACTTGGCACCGGCCACCAAAGCACCCATATCCAACGAAAATACCTGCTTGTTTTTCAGGTTTTCGGGCACGTCACCACGCAAGATACGGTGTGCCAGACCCTCAACTATGGCCGTTTTGCCGGTACCCGGCTCGCCGATAAGAATCGGATTGTTTTTGGTACGCCGGCTCAGGATTTGCAACACGCGGCGAATCTCTTCGTCACGCCCTATCACCGGGTCAAGTTTTCCGCTTCGTGCGGCCTCGTTCAGATTAATTGCATATTTTTCCAACGCCTGGTAGGTGTCCTCGGTCGATTGCGAGGTCACCCGGTCGCCTTTGCGCAATTCATTGATGGCTTCGCGCAACTCGCGTTCGTTCATGCCCGCATCTTTCAAGATGGTAGAGGCGGTACTCTTCACCGTGAGCAATGCGAGAAGGACGGGCTCCAGCGACACAAACTCATCATTCATCTGCCTGGAATACTCGGTGGCCTTCTGGAACACCTCATTGCTTTCACGGCTCAGATAAGGTTCACCACCCGAAACTTTTGGCAGCGACTCAATCTGCCGGTCGAGCACCAGGGTTATCTGTTGGACATTGAGCCCCAGCTTCTGGAAGATGAAGTTTGTGACATTTTCACCCACCTTCATCACGCTGCGCAACAGGTGTACAGGCTCGATAGCCTGCTGCCCCTTGGCCTGCACCAGATTGACAGCCTCTTGCACGGCTTCTTGCGCTTTGATGGTAAAGTTGTTGAAATTCATATATTGTTCTCCTTTCTATGTTTAGCGATTTGTTGACGCTTAACTCCCGGCAAACGGCTTGCCAAGGCCGAAAGGCAGACAAAAAGTCAGGAGTATCCATCGACAATCTGTCAAAATGTCTTATCGCAAATCTTGTTTACCACATGCTTGAACGGTTTCCGGACGGATATGCAGCAAGCCCGTTTTTTCAGCCGGCATGAAGCGCAATGACAAACGCCCATTACCTCTACACCACATTATTTATAGCTCCCAAAACTACTGCCCACAACGAAGAACATGGAAGCCTGAGAACCATCCGGAAAATGATCGGAAAGATTTTGCGCGAATGAAATGCGGGGGAAATGTTCGACTAATTTCGCAATTGTATAATATGAAACGTCGAAACTGCCGCAAAGGTAAGAAAAAAGATTTAATACAGAGCCGTTTACCGGAGGAAAAATCTTCAGGGTCCGGAACTTCCGGTCAAGCAGTGCCGTACCAGTCCGACCAATCCGGGAAACAGTCCCGATACAGCATACTGATTTCCAGCAGGGTATGAAGATTTCGCAGTTTCATATTA
>CAYPUJ010000009.1:0-31486 GCA_964413805.1 uncultured Bacteroides sp.
TTACAATAACATACGCAAGGCTGATTACCCCCTGTGCGATGATTATCTGGAGGGCTTGGAAATCACCAGCCGTGACTATCGGGAAGTATTCAATGAATACAAGGAAATGCCCGGTGTTCTGTTCTTGGTAGATCCGCCTTATTTGAGCACGGATGTAACCACTTATTCGATGTGCTGGCGGCTGTCAGACTATCTTGACGTATTGACCGTTCTGAGCGGCCATTCGTTCGTTTATTTCACATCCAACAAGTCATCCATTGTGGAGCTGTGCCGGTGGATGGGTAAAAACCGGACACTGGGCGACCCGTTTGAGGGCTGTGTGAAGTCCGAATTTAATGCGCGCATGAACTATAATTCCGGATATACGGACATGATGCTGTATAAAAAAGCAGGATGAAACTCTCTATTATAATAGGGTATCTTAACATCAAACAGAAAGATGCATTTTACTGAGATAGCAAAGGTTTTCGACCGATATTTGAATGCTATTTTAATACCTGTTTAATCGATTTGCAGATACCAAGAATGCAACCCTTTTAGGTTGCATTCTTGCTGTTGTGTGGTTATGGTTTTTAGAACGCTTCGTTTTATATGAAAGTTCGATTTTCGGACGCTTCGTTTCGGATTTGGTGAAAAATTGGATTTGCGGATTATAGAAGTACTGTGATTAAATCCTTCAGGAAGAAGTTCAAACAGTTCTTTACTAATTTCTTCTTTAATGTAATTGCCATTACTGTCTTTCACATAATGACCGGATTCATCTTTTATATATGCTGGGACATTGAGTCTGCATCCATTGCTGATTTCACACTTATCTGCTACTAAATTCTCATTCACCCATTCAATGTTTCACTCATATTATTCGCATTCCATTTTACCATTTAATTGATTTCAATTTCGCAACAAGAGTACGTTTGATTTTATCTTCCGTTTCATGTATGAGAACATCATCCATGAAAGTTATATCAGCAGGTTTTCTTAGCCATGGTTCTTCTGTAGTTTTATAAAAAAGATTGATTATACAAATCGACTTTTGTATATTTGCCTTTACTTTCTTTTTATTTTCAGTTAAGAAATTATTCCCATATGTGCTTATAAAAAGGGTTTCTGCATCTTCAATATTCTCTTCATTTTGATCATTTACATTTCCAAAAGCACCAATCCAAATTCGCATATTATCGTTCTCATGAAAATCTTTATAATGTGAATGCCAGTTATTCAGACGTTGTTCTATTCCATCTGCCTTTTTATGTATACCAAAATAGGAATAAACTCTTGATATTGAATATCCTTTTCCTTTTTTATTTCCAGAAAAGTAATAGAAATTGAATAATGAATTTTGGCACGTAGTTTCGTCTTTTAAATAGAATTTCATTTTCTGTAAATTCTTAAATGGTCCCACCCATTGTATTGTAAATGTTTTAGTAATATCTTGCATAAGAATCTTATTAGGAAAAACTTCTTCATCATATACGGCGTTCCCCGGTCATCTCATACCCGGACAAATAGTCCTCATGCGCAGCCTCAAAATAAGGGAGAAGCGCACAGAACCGTTCATGGCTAACCCCTGTCAGGGCACGGAAGCTTTTGCTGTTGTCTTTATGTTCGTGGTAATTCATGTCGCAAAGGTATGCACATGCGCGTTATATAACAAATTTAAACTACATAAACTCTATTATATGTTGAAGAGGTTCCTGCCCCGTTTCACGGCAGTGATAACGGGAGGACGGTGACGGACGGGGCATCATTTACCGCCCCATCCTCACTCCTATCCCCAGCATCAGGTTGTTGGGGGACTTGAAGTCTTTCAGCTGGTAGCCCACGTGGAGGAAGAAGTGACGGCTGACGAAGGTCTTGAGGGCCAATATCTGATAGAAGCCTCGGGTGTCTCCGCCCTTGTAAATCAGGTTGCGCCCGATGCCCACGTTGACCGAAAAGATGGGCATGTTCAGTTCCGCGCGGGCAGAAAGCCCCACGGCAAACTGTTCACGGAAGGGTGGGCGGTAGAACTTCATCTCCGACCCGGTGTCCTCCGCCAGGTAGTCGTGCAGGTTGGCGCTTTCGTCATACTGGGCATCGAGCGAGAGCCCTGTGCGGAAATACTTGTTCACCACATACATCGGGTTGAAGTTCAGTCCCAGCACGGCAAAACGTCCGGGAATCAGCTGGCCGCAGCCGTCTTCCCAGATGAAGCCTCGCTTGCGGGTGGAGCCGTAGGCGACGAGGTCGTAGCTCATGCGCTTCTTCGTCCGGATGCCATTGCCCGGGCGGGTGGCGGCTGTTCCACGAGGTTCGCCAAAGGTACGGGTCAGTCCCACCCGTGCACTCACCGTGTTGACTCCTGCATTGGGATAGTTGGTGTTTCCGTTGGAGTAGTGCGCCCCGTCCACTCCCACGGTCAGTTCCCATTGCGGGGCGAACTGCCAGCGAAGGAAAAAGCCGATGTCGAGGTACGCATTGATGCGCGAGCCCACCACGTCGTTGTAGGGATTCGTCAGTTGGTTGTGTTTCTTCCAGCCGAAAGAGGTGCCGAAGTTCCACTCATAGAACAGCGACAGGCGGGGCGTCAACCGGCTGATGCGTGTGCCCTGGAACACATAGACCGAGACGGGGTTGCCCAGTTCGGCCGTGTTGCAGAACCCGGTGTAGGCCAGCCCGATGCCCTGGTAAGTCGTCGGATAGTCGCGCCCCGGGCGTGACGAGGGACTGAAGCGGAACGCATACTTCAGGTGGGTGGCCATGACAGACCGCATCGGTTGGCCGGTGGCGTTGTTTCCTTTGAAGAAACCGGCGGTGGGAAACAGGTAGCCGGGGCGCACCTCCATCCCGATGCGATGGAGGAAGTGGTTCTTGCCCACAGTGTCGGCGGGCAGGGAGCGGGCCTGCAAGGTCGGGATTGCCGGGCCGATGCCCAGCCCCAGCCCGAAGAGTAATAGACAAAGGCAGTGTACGGTGTGCATGATGCTGCCCGTCGTTGCCGGAAACTGTTCACCCGCCGGTGGCTTACAGGACGGGGACGTCGTTGTCCTCATACATCTTGTCGATGATGTCCTTGTAATGGTTGGCCACCACGCTCCTGCGCAGTTTCAGGGTGTTGGTCAGTTCGCCGCGCTCCATGCTGAAGGGTTGCGGCAGGAGGGTGAAGCGCTTCACCTGCTCGAAGTGTGCGAAAGCCTGTTGCAGCGTGTCGATGCGGGCGCGGAAGAGGGCCTGCACCTTGGGGTGTTGCAGCAGTTCTTCCCGCGTCTGCCAGTGGATGCCTTTCTCGCGGGCGTAGGTCTCCACATGGGCGTAGACGGGCACGATGAGGGCGGAGACGAACTTGCGCTGGTCGGCAATGATGGCTATCTGGTCGATGTAGCGGTCGATGACCAGCACGGACTCCAGGGCTTGCGGGGAGATGTACTTGCCGTTGGAGGTCTTGAAAAGGTCCTTGATGCGTTCAGTCAGGTAGAGGTGGTCGCCGTCTATGTAGCCTGCGTCGCCGGTGTGGAACCACCCGTCGGCATCAATGGCTTCGGCCGTGGCTTCGGGCTTCTTGTAGTAGCCGGTGGTGATGGTGCGCCCGCGCAGCAGGATTTCGTTCTGTTCGCCTATCTTCACTTCCAGCCCCGGTATGATTTGTCCCACCGAACCGATCCTGAACCCCTTGCGGCGGAAGCAGGAGACGGTGGCGGTCGATTCCGTCAGCCCGTAGCCCACCAGCATGAAGATGCCTACCGAGTGGGCAAAGGTGCAGATTTCGTTGGACACGGTGGCGCCCGCCGTGGGGAAGAAGTTGCCGTGCCCGATGCCTATCAGCTTCTTCAGGATGGTGTAGACGGTCTTTTCGTAGAACTTGTGTTTCAGCCGGAGCCAGACGGGCGGGGTCAGGCCGCGTTGCACGTAGTCCATGTTGTACATCCGTCCCACTTTCATCGCGTCCTCCATCAGCTTCCGGCGCAACCCCTTCTCCTGCATCATGTGTTCATGCACGGCTGCATACACTTTCTCCCAGAAGCGGGGCACGCTGCACATGGCCGTGGGGCGGACTTCCTGCATGGAGGTCTGCACGTCGTGCGGGTGCAGGTTGATGCAGACTTGCGCACCCCGGTGGATGCACAGGTAGGTCCACGTCCGTTCGAACACGTGCGTCAGGGGGAGAAAATTCAGTGAGATGTCCTTGTCTGTCAGTTCCGGCAGGATGATGTCGTGCACACGCATGGCCTCTTCGTAGTTGAAGTGGTGCAGCATCACGCCTTTGGGCTCGCCCGTGGTGCCGGAGGTGTAGAGGATGCTGGCCAGGTCGTCGAACGAGGCGCGTGCCGTGCGCTCCTCCACGGCGGCGCGTGCCGTGTCATTGTCCAGGGCAAGAAACTCGTCGAAGTAGAGCGAGGTCTTGTCACGCGGGTCGCGGGTGACGGTGCGGTCGAAGATGATCAGCCGTTCCAGCGTATGGCAGAAGCCGAACACGTTGAAGGCGGCATCATACTGGAACTGCTCGCCCACGAACAGGTAGCGGATGCGGGCGTCACTGACAATGTACTGCACCTGCGCGGGCGAACTGGTGGCGTAGAGCGGGACGGTGACGGCACGGTTGGCAAAGGCGGCAAAATCGACGTAAAGGCATTCGGGCTTGTTTTGCGAAAAGATTCCCACGTTCTCCTTTTCCTGCACACCGGCGGCCTGCAGTGCGCCGGCAGTCCGGTGCACGGCGACCGAAAACTCGTTCCAGCTGACGGGTATCCATTGTGCTTGCTCATAGTCCTTGTATTTCAGGGCTGTTTTGTCTCCATACTTCTCCGCCTGGCGGTGTACCAGGACGGACAGGTGATGATAGGCGGCCATAGTGTTTCCGGTTATAGGGGTTAATATGCCACAAATATAATGTTTTCATTTGAAACGGAATGTTTCCGTAAGGGATAAATTCCTTATCTTTGCCGCCATGAACACAGACATTGCAACCCTTACCGCCGAAGCGGTTTCCCTGCTGGAGGCACTCATTGCCATCCCTTCGGTGAGCCGCGAAGAGACGCAGGCAGCCGACTGCCTGCAACAATACATCGAACTGCAAGGCATGGCCACCGGACGAAAAGGAAACAACGTGTGGTGCCTCTCCCCGATGTTCGACCTGCAGAAAACCACCCTCCTGCTGAACTCGCACATCGACACCGTGCGCCCCGTCAGCGGCTGGCGGAAAGACCCCTTCAAGCCCCGGCTGGAAACCAACGGGAAGCTCTACGGCCTGGGCAGCAACGACGCGGGGGCGAGCCTGGTGAGCCTCCTGCAGGTGTTTCTGCAACTGTGTCGCACCCGTCAGCCCTACAACCTGATTTACCTGGCCTCCTGCGAGGAGGAAGTGTCGGGGCAGGGCGGCATCGAGTCGGTCTTGCCGCAACTGCCTCCCATTACCTTTGCCCTGGTGGGCGAACCCACCGAAATGCAGCCTGCCATTGCCGAGAAAGGTCTGATGGTGCTGGACGTGACCGCCACCGGCCGTTCGGGACATGCGGCACGCGACGAGGGAGACAACGCCATCTACAAGGTGCTGGACGACATCGCCTGGTTCCGCGACTACCGTTTCCCGAAGGTCTCGCCCCTGCTGGGGCCGGTGAAGATGAGCGTCACCGTCGTGCAGGCCGGCACGCAGCACAACGTCGTGCCCGACCGCTGTGTGTTTACGGTAGACATCCGCAGCAACGAGTGCTACACCAACCGCGAAATCTTCGATGAAGTCTGCCGCCACATCCGTTGCCGTGCCGAGGCGCGTTCGTTCCGCCTGGGTTCGTCGCACGTGCCGCCCGACCATCCCGCCGTGCGCCGCGCCGTGGAACTGGGTCGCACCCCCTTCGGATCGCCCACACTGTCCGACCAGGCACTGATGTCTTTCCCTTCCATGAAGATGGGGCCGGGCAAAAGCAGCCGCTCGCACACGGCAGACGAATTTGTCTTCGTGCGCGAAATCGAAGAAGCCATCGGTCTTTACTGGCAATTGCTGGATGGACTGGAACTCTCCTGACACACCTCCTCCCGGCACATCGCCGCCTCTGGCCGTCCGGGAACCGTCGGCAGCCCATCAGCCGGTCTGAAGAAGGTACCGCCTGATACGGCGGTTGTCATTTCTTCTTGCTCGTTGCCGTCCGTTTCCGGGGCGAACGGGCTGCCCGTTCGCTTTGCAGCTTCACGATGTCCAGGCAGGCTTTCAGGCTGAGGTATTCCGGCTCGATGTCCTTGGGTATTTTGTAGTTGCTGCCTTTATAGGCTATGTAAGG
This sequence comes from uncultured Bacteroides sp., assembly GCA_964413805.1. Classification (GTDB taxonomy): domain Bacteria; phylum Bacteroidota; class Bacteroidia; order Bacteroidales; family Bacteroidaceae; genus Bacteroides. Next base: position 6,252 of record CAYPUJ010000009.1, read on the forward strand.
GCCGTAGCGTCCGTTCAGGATTTCCAGGTCCGGCTCTTCGTCAAACTTCTTGATGTGCCGTTTGGCTTCTTCCTGCTCTTTGGCTTCAATCAAGGCGTTGGCCTCTTCCAAGGTAATCTCCAAGGGGTCGGCGTCTTTGGGAAGGGAGACATACATGCCGTTGTAGTTGACGTAAGGCCCGAACCGCCCGGAACCTATCACTACGGGCTTCCCGTCACGTTCGCCCAGGTTGCGTGGCAGTTTGAAGAGGTCGAGCACCTCTTCAAGCGTCACCGTTTCGATGGACATGTTCTTCTTCAGTTGCGAGAAGCGGGGCTTGTCCTTGTCGTCGGCTTTGCCAATCTGTGCCACGGGGCCGAACCGTCCAATCTTGACCGACACCTGCCTTCCCGTCTTGGGGTCGGTGCCCAGCACCCGTTCGCCCGCCTTGTGGGCACTCTTGGTGGCCAGGGTGTTTTCCACAGAGGGGTGGAAGTCCCTGTAGAATGTGCTTAGCACCGAAGTCCACTGCTTTTCGCCTTCGGCCACCTCATCGAATTGTTTTTCCACATTGGCTGTGAAGTTGTAGTCGAGTATGTTGGGGAAGTACTCCAGCAGGAAATCGTTCACCACGATGCCCGTGTCTGTGGGGATGAGCTTGCCCTTTTCGGCACCGGTAATCTCCGTGCGGTTCGTGTCGTCGATGAGGCCGTCCTGCAGCGTGAGCACGTTGTAGGTGCGCTCTACTCCGGTCTTCTCCCCTTTCTCCACGTATCCCCGTTGCTGGATGGTGGAAATGGTGGGTGCGTAGGTCGAGGGGCGGCCGATACCCAGTTCCTCCAGTTTGCGCACCAGGCTGGCTTCTGTGTACCGGGGCGGATGGAGGGTGAAACGTTGGGTGGCAGTGGCGTTTTGCAGTTGCAGTACCTGCCCTTTCTTCAGGGGAGGAAGCAGGCCGGTTTCGCTGTTCTCCTGCTCGGTTTCGTCGTCGTAGGACTCGCGGTAGACACGGAGGAAGCCGTCGAACTTCACCACTTCGCCCGTTGCCGTGAAAGTGTCCGTCCCGTTGCCGATGCGGACGGTGACTGTGGTCTTTTCCACTTCTGCGTCGGCCATCTGCGAGGCAATGGTGCGTTTCCAGATCAGGTCGTACAGCCGTCTTTCCTGTGGGGCGGCATCTATCTTGCTCTGTCCCATGTCGGTGGGGCGGATGGCTTCGTGTGCCTCCTGCGCACCTTTGGTCTTGGTGGCGTAGTGGCGGGAGTGTATGTAGCGTTCACCCATCAGGCGGGCGATGGTTTCTTTGCTGTTGGCAATGGCATAGTCGGACAGGTTGACCGAATCGGTACGCATGTAGGTAATGTTTCCCGATTCGTACAGGCGTTGTGCCAGCATCATGGTTTGTGCCACGGTGAATCCCAGTTTGCGTGCAGCCTCCTGCTGGAGGGTGGAAGTGGTGAACGGCGCGGCCGGGCTTTTCTTCAGCGGACGTGTGACGATTTCGCCGATGCTGAAAGCGGCGTTCCGGCAGTTCTCCAGCAGTTGCCGGGCTTCCTCTTTGGTCTTGAGACGGCGCGACAGTTCGGCTTTCAGTTCCGTGGACTTGCCGTCGGCATCCGGCACCGTGAATACGGCAGTCAGCCGGTAGGCGGCTTCGGTCTTGAAGGACTGTATCTCCCGTTCGCGCTCCACGATGAGGCGCACGGCCACCGACTGTACCCGTCCGGCGGACAAGGCCGGTTTCACTTTCTTCCACAGCACGGGCGACAGTTCGAAGCCCACGATGCGGTCCAGCACGCGACGGGCCTGTTGCGCGTTCACCAGGTTGAGGTCGATCTGGCGCGGGTGTTCAATGGCTCTCAGGATGGCAGGCTTTGTGATTTCATGGAATACGATGCGTTTCGTTTGTTCCGGCTTCAGTTTTAGCACTTCGTACAAATGCCAGGCGATGGCCTCTCCTTCGCGGTCCTCATCGGAAGCCAGCCAGACTGTCTCGGCGTTGTCGGCTTCTTCTTTCAGTTCGGCCACGACTTTCCGCTTGTCCGTAGGGACTTCGTAATGCGGCAGGAAGTCTTTCGCGATGTCGATGCTGAATTCTTTCTTCTTCAGGTCCCGGATGTGACCGTAGCTGGAAAGAACCTTAAAGTCCTTTCCCAGAAACTTCTCAATCGTTTTGGCTTTTGCCGGAGATTCGACAATAACAAGGTTCTTTTGCATAAAAATTCTTTTGTAGGGACAGTTGTAGTTGTTTTGTCGGGCGCAAAAGTAGAAAAAAAGCTTTTCCCCGTCTTATTATATAAAGAGATTTTAGCAAAAAAGAACGTTTTGCAGGAGTTGGGACAAATGCGCCTGCCCGATGGGGAAAAAGCACGGGGCAGTCCTCTCTTTTTGAAGCGGTTGCTGCCCCGTGCGGTCTCTTGCATTGTCAGAAACGGAAGCTGACTCCGCCCACAAAGTTGGCACCTTCCGTGGGATAGCCCCAGTACCGTTGCAGGTTCCGGGTGTTGGCCAGATTCTCGGCTTGCAGGTAGATGGCGACACCCGGCGTGAATTCGTAGCTGCCGCGCAGGTAGAGATTGGTGTACTCGTTGAGGGAGATGCTGCCGGTTTCTTCCACTTCCGACACATACCGGAATCCCACGCTGACCTCCAGCAGCGAAACGGGACGGATGTCCGCCTGCACGTGCCCCACGAAAGACGGCTTGCTTTTTTCGTAAGAGCCATCGGTGTTGTCGAACCAGCTGCGGTAAACGCCCGAAGCGGTGATGCCGAACAGTCCGCGACAGTCATAGCTGATTTCCAGTCCGGCATACAGGTTTTGTATGTCTGCCAGGACGGGAGTCAGTTGCATGTTTCCGCTTTGGGCGGCACCCGTGATGAACAGTTCGTCCTGCAGGTTCTGGTAGCCTGCATGGATGTTGAGCCAAAGCCCGTTGACCGGGCTGGCCTTGTAGCCCACGTTGGCATTGATCAGTTCGTAGGTGGCATCCAGCCGGTCGGATAACAGGATGTAGGGATTCACCTCGCCCAGGCGTTGGAAGTCGTTCAGCCGTTTGCCGCCTGTGGCCCGGGCGTAGAAAAGGTGGGTGTCTGCAAAGGTCAGTTGTGCCGATACATCGGGCGAGACACGGAACGATTTGCCATAACCGAATGAAAGGTCCACGTTCAGCCCCAGCCGGATGTCCCATTGGCCCGGTCGAAGGCGGTAGTAGGGCGTGAGGGTAAGCGCGGTGTAGTCTTCCAACAGGGCCTGGTCGTAAAGAACATTGTTCATTTCGGCTGCGATGCCCACTGCCTGTTCGTCGTCGATGGCTCCCCACACGTCGGCCTTGGTGCGCACCAGGGTTTCGCGTGTGTTGTTGGCGCTGTCGGCGAGGAGGTCGTGTTGGCGGCCGTAGAGACGGAGGTTGGTCTCCACGCGGTATTGCAGGGGCAGGCTGTTGTCCGTGGAAGCAACCCCGATGTGTACGCCGCCGGATGCCAGTTTCTGTTTGCTGAAGGAAAGACCGGACACGAAGTTGAAGTTCTTCTGGTCAAAGTCGCCTGCAATGTCCAGCGTGGCACGGCGGAAGCTGTGGCGGTAGTCCACATTTGCGTTGGTGTGGTAGAAGAAGGCTCCCCAGTCTTCCTCTCCGTATTTCAGGTTGCCGTCCATGCCGTTCATGCGGAAGCCCAGGGCGATGCGGTCGTTCTCACCGAGGTCGAAACGGTAGGAAGCCCTTGCGTCCAGGTTTCCATAGTTGCCATAACCCAGGCGGACGTGGCCGGGACGAGGCCTCTCCCGTTCTTCTTCGCCGGTGTAGGCCTGGAGGGCAGGCGCAGGCACCCGGGTGGCGGGCACCAGCGTCTCGTCGTATTCCACGGTTTTCTTGTTCACGACCGGTTCTTCCACACGGGGGAGTACGTTCACTTTGGCCGCGTCCACGATGTCGGGGGTGTATTCCTGTTCCACCACCACGGTGCGGTTCAGGGTAGAGTCGTTGGCCTGTTTCGTGTTTTGCGCCCGGGTCGGCAGGGTCAGTGCCACCAGCGCGGCAAAGGCATATATTGTCTGCTTCATATCAGTTCTCATTGTTTTGCGATTGTGAGTTAGCCATTCTGTTCAGCCGTTCTTCTATCATGCCCGCGATGTCGTCGTCGGCCCGGTAGTTCTGTTGCAGGCTCAGCAAGTACTGACGGGCTTCCAGCTTCTTGCCCATTGCCGTATAGGTATCGGACAGGAGAATGAAGCCGCGTGCCAGCCAATAGGCGTGCGGTGTGCTTTGGTCGATGAAGTCCAGCAGTTCCTTTTCGGCAGAGGCATAGTCGGCTGCGTCATACAGTTGTTGCGCCAGCAGGTATTTGGCTTCGGCTCCGTAGAGGGTACGGGTGTCGGTGGCCAGCTGCTTCAGGTCGTCGTTGGCTTTCGCGTCGGCTTTCTGGTTGAGGTAGGCTTTGGCGCGGTCGTAAAGGGCCTCGTTGCGCAGTTCAGGCGACAGCTTGGCTTCGCCCAGCAGGGCGGTGGCGGCATGGATGGTCTCCACGTCGTCGCCCGTCAGCACGGCACAACGCAAGACACCGGTCTGCGCCAGTTGCCGTCGTTCGGCAGTGGCCGTTTTGGCCTGTAGCTGCTTGTAGTCGCTCATGGCTTGGGCATACTGCCTGCGGTTGAAGAGCACTTCGGCACGCATCAGCAGGGCTTCCTCCGAATAAGGATTGTCGGGATACTCCAGCAGCTTGTCGGCATGGAGCAGCACGGCATCGTCGTCTTTCTGTTCCTTGGCTATCACGCAGAGCTGGTAGCGGGCATTCAGTGTGAAGGCACCATCGGGATAGGCCTGCAGGTAGCGGGCAAAGCTTTCCTTGGCTGGCTGTGTCTCACCCTTCATGTACACCTTCTCGGCAGCAATGTAGGTTAGCGAGTCCTGTTCGCTCGGCTCGAAACGCAGGGCACCGGGCATCTGTGCCGCCAGGGCGGCAAACTCGTCCACCCGGTTGGCCTCGACGTAGATAGACTTGAGATCGCGCAGGGCCAGCCGTGCTTCTTCGCTGCCGGGATACTGTGTGATGACCTGCTTGTATGCCTCGATGGCACGGTTGTAGTCGTTGCGCTGGTAGTAGAGCAGCCCGATTTCGGCGGCGGCTTTCCGGCTGACAGGACTTTCGGGATGCTTCTCCAGGAGTTCGCGGAAGGTGGCAATGGCCTGGTCGCTTTGGTTGTTCTGCACATAAGAACGGCCTTTCTCGTAGAGGGCATTGACGGTATATGCCGAAGTGGGATATTTGGCGGCCAGCTGGTTCAGCAGGTTCACTTTCCCGGCATAGTCTTTTTGCAGGCCTGCCACCAGGGCAAGCTGGTAGTAAGCGTAGTCCCCGCCGGAAGTGCCGAGGCGTTCCGCCTGTGTGTAGTACCGGCGTGCCTCGTCGAAGTGCCGTCCGTCAAGGTAGCAGTCGCCGATGCGGTTGTAGGCATCGGCCAGCACAGTGGCGTTCTGTTCGCCCCGCAGGCTCACGAATTGCAGGAAGTAGTTGCGGGCAGCGTCGTAGTTCTTGCGGTGGAAGGCGATGTACCCCAGGTTGTAGTGTGCCAGGGCGTATGTTTCCCCTTGCCGTTGCGGGCTGAGGGCGATGCAGTCGGCAAAGTCGCGGGAGGCTTCTGCCAGGCGGCTCAGGCGATAGTATGCCTCGCCCCGCCAGTAGAGGGCTTCGGACTGGGTCTGCACGTTGTATTGACCCAGGGCTATGCTTTTGCCAAAGTAGTCGATGGATTGTTCAAACAGGGTATTGGCAAACGCCTGCGTGCCCAGTTGGAACAGAATCTTCTGTTTGGCCTGCAAGATGGAGCGACCCGGTTGTGCGATGCGTTCGATGGACCTCAAGGCAGCCTCGTAGCTGCGCGTTGTCATGTACACTTCCACCAGATAGTCGCTCACGCGGTCGGCATATTGCGAGTTTGGGAACTCGTTGAGGAACTTTTCGAACACGGTGACCGATTCGCCGAAAGCGGAATAGGAAGTCTCGTGGATGCAGAGCGCGTGGTTGTAGGCGGCCTGTTCCTTCACGGTGCGGTCGGCATCGGAAGCTGCGGCCTGCCCGAAAGCCATGCGGGCACTGTTCTTCTCGCCCAGTTCCAGGTCGGCCAGGCCGATGTGCAGCCAGGCGTTCTGTGCCAAGGCATCTTCTTCCTCGGTCACACCGGCCAGCAGTCCGGGCACCCGTGTATAGGCCTGACACTCGTAGCAGGCAATGCCTTGCATATAGCAGGCGTCGCGCCTGGGGGCGGAGGTGGCTTGCAGGTAGCGGTCGAATGCGGACATGGCGTTCATGTAGTCGGCAGCGTGGTAGCGCACGGTACCCAGCACGCGGTACATTTCGGCGGCATCCGGTGCATCGGGACGGGTCGAGAGATAGTTTTGCGCCACCGCTTCCGCTTTGTCGTATTGCTGCTTGCCCAAGTAGCACTCGGCAATGTAGTAGGGCACGAGGGTGCGGTATTTTCCGTTGTCCTGCAGGGAGAGGAAGCCTGTCAACGCTTCGTCGTACTGCTGTTGCGCGTAGCGGACGTAGGCCAGGTAGTAGGTACAGTCGTCCTTGTACTTGCTGCTCATCCCGCGCACCACTTCCAGCCACACGGCGGCTTCCGACAGGTCGCCCGTCTTCAGGTAGCAGACGGCAAGGCGGTAGGTCATGTCGTTCCGTTCGGCTGCATCCAACTGTTCGAGGTTGGCGTTGCTGAAGAGGGCGAGTGCGTTCCAGTAGTCTTCGGCAAAGAAACAGTTGGAGGCAGCCAACGTGTATAGGCGGTTTGCGTGGGGCGTATCGGGATGTTCGTCCAGGTAGGCCAGGATGAGCGACGTGCTCTGCGGGTTGCGCAGTTCGTATTCGGCGCACACCAGCATGTATTCTGCTTCCGTCCGGGTTCCTGCGGCAACGGGCGGGCAACCGTCTGCTTCCGTTTGCAGCATGAAAGCCTTCAGCGGAGCCACTGCGGCGGCATACGCTTTCTGTCGGAACAGTGTCTGCCCTTCCCGGTAGAGGCGTTGGGCGGCGGGGTTGTCCTCGGTATTCTGTGCGGCGGTCAGCAGTGGTGTCAGGCATAGCGCGGTGCACAGCATTCGGGAAAATCTGCGTTTCATGATGATTATTTTTGTTGTATGATTCTTTTTCATTTGTTGATAGAACGGGCTTAGCCGTTTACAAATGTAGTTCTTCTTCGGCAAATATCTGCGATGCGTTTGATTTTTTTAATTCCGGGCCTTATTTATTCCCGCGACCCTCTCGTTTGTGCCTTTCTTCCAAGGTACATTTCATGCGTTTCCGGGATGCCGCACGGAGCGCGTTCCACACCTGTACCGAACAAATGGATTGCCTGTACCGAACAAATGAATTGCCTGTACCGAACACGTTCCGTACCTGTGTCCCGGTCGCTCATTTCCTTAGGAAGCGTTTCAGCCCTTCGCGCACAGACCGGAGCCCGAACTCTTCCACACGTATCTGGCCGAGGGGCACGAAGAAGGCATCGGCCACATCGTCCATGCCGTGAAAGTGGTGTGCGTCTTTCACGGTACAGCGGAAGAACATGTCCAGGGTATGCACCGTGAACCCGGAGTAGAGGTAGAGGTTGGGCAGCGAGAAGAGGTATTCGGTGTGCAGTACGTCCAGCCCCGTCTCTTCTTTCACTTCGCGTGCCATGCCTTCCTCACCGGTCTCGTCCATGTCGATGAAGCCGCCGGGCAGGTCCAGCGTGCCTTTGGCGGGCTCTTTGCCGCGTCGGCACACCAACAGTTCATCGTGCTCGTTGACGATGAACGCAACGGTGGCGGAAGAAGGGTTGAAGTAATAGGTGAAACCGCAGTCGGCACACTTTTTCGACTTGAAGTTGTGCTCCTCAAAGCGGGCAGAGCCGCATTTGGGGCAGAAATGGAACAATGCTAAAGGATGAGACATGATAATGTTGAGTGATAAATGGTCGTTGATGTTTGGTGATGAAAAGGGTCATTGCCTGACGAAAACCTGGTCCAGTACGATTCCTTCATCCAATGCCTCGATGTCCAGCGTATGCTGTCCGCCGGGTGGAAGCGGCAGGACGATGCGGCGCACGGCCTGGTTGGAGAGTACATTCAGTTTCCACTCTTCGCTGCGTCCGTAGGTGCGGTAAGAGATGGCATCCGTGGACTGTCCGTCGAGGCTCAGCCGGATGCGGAGGTCTTTCCCGTCGATGGGGTGGGTGGGCAGCAGGCGCAGTTCCACCTCCACCGAATCGGTCCCGCAGGCTTCGAAGCGGAAAGAAACCGTTTCGCCTTTGGCAATGCCCGCCGCCATGCCTTCGTAGCCCAGCCCTTCGCACAGTTGCGGGTGGCCTCCGGTGGCTTCCCAGGCGTTCCACTTGCAGAGGGCGGGCCGCTCCGGAGGCAGCGGGTCGGTGGCGGTGGTTGGCGGAATGGGTTGGAATACGGGCAGGTTGCGCGGCTTGCAGTCCATGATGCCCTGCCACTTCCCGTCGTTGTAGGTGCGGGTCAGTGCCACGATGCTGTCGCAGGCGGCCCGGCTCTGTTGCCAGTCGGCTTTCCCGTGACGCGCCAGTTGGGCATAGAGGCACTTCCGGTTCATCTGGGCTGCCCCCTGTATGGGATATTGCACCAGTTGGAAGTAGGTCTTGCGTCTTTCTTCGGGAATCCGCATCCCCCATGTGACGGCCTGCTGTTCCAAGGCCCGGTAGTCTTTCAGGCGGGTGCGTATGTAAGGTTCGCTCCAGGGCAAATCGCTCACCACTTTGTACGCCGGGTCTTTCTCTTCCGTGCGGGTATTCCCCATGAACTCCGGCTTGCGGATGTAGGCCAGCCGGTAATGTTCGCGCATCATCGGCAGGAGGTAGGAGGCAGCCGTGTTGCCGAACTCGCGTGCCAGGAAGCGGTTGAGGTGCCCGGTCACGCCGGTCTGTTCCACCTGGCGGATGTCCCAGGCCATGTCCATGAACAGTTCTATCTGGTATTCGGCCGGTTTGATGTCGCCCACGTTGAGAATCCACATCTTGCGGATACCCTTGTCGTAGGCGGTCTTCATCTGCTGGTACACCAGGTAGGGACTGGCGGTGGACAGCCAAAGGTAGTCGTGCGGGCGTCCCCAATAAGAGATGTGGTAGTAGATGCCGTTTCCGGCCGGCCGGGCGGCTTCTTCAGCGGTGGGGAAGTGCGTGATGTAGCCATAGTTGTCGTCGCACCACATCAGCGTCACGTCTTCGGGCACTTGCAGGCCGGCGTTGTACACGTCCAGCACTTCCTTGTAGGGGATGAACACCTGGGGCACCTGGGTCAAGTCGCTGTCCTTGTGGCAGGCAAGCAGTCTGCGCTGGTCTTCCAGCACCTGTGTCAGCACGGCTTTCCGTTCGTCCACGGTCTTTGCACCCAGCATCCCGCTGTCGTGTATGCCCCGCATCCCCAGCGTGTAGATGCCGTCGGAGTGTTGCAGTTGTCTGACACGCTCTTCCCAGAAGGCAAGCACGTTCTTCCGGTTGGTCAGGTAGTTGTATTCCCCCTTGCCGGTTTTCCGCCATTCGCCGTTGGTGTTGCGCATCATGGGTTCGCAGTGCGAGGTGCCTATGTAGATGCCATAGCGGTCGGCCACTTCCTTGTTGCCCGGCGTGAAGAAGAAGGGCACGGAACACTCGTGCATGGCAGGCCAGAACGTGTTGGCCCTCAGGCGGAGCAGGAGTTCGAAGACGCGCTCGTGCGTTTTGGGGCCTATTTGCCCTTCGATGTCCGACGGTTCGTAGTTCTTCCCGCTCCAGGGCATGAAGCCCCAGTCTTCGTCGTTGATGAAGATGCCCCGGTAGGCCACCGAGGGATAGGCCAGCTTCCGGAATCCGGCAGCGATGCGCAGTTCTTCCTTGGGGGCGGGGACGGCATCCGCCCACCACTCCCAGGGCGATACGCCCAGCAGGCGCGACACTTCCATCAGCCCGTAGGCTGTGCCCCGTTTGTCGCTGCCCGCCACCAGCAGTCTGCCGTCGGGCAACACGTTCAGCAGGAAGGCTTCGGGGTGGGCTTCCAGTTCGGAGAAGTCAATCTGTTCTTTCTCGGCCAGCCGTTGCAGCAGCCGGCTTTCCCCCCAGGTTCCCACGTAGATGTCGCCCGTGGTTTCCTGCAGGGAAAAAGATTGTGACAAGACGCTCTCGCAGTCGCGCTTCAGCAGGCTCAATGCCACGTGCACGGTGGGTGCTTCGGTCTGTTCGCAGGCCACGGCCAGGCGTTCGCCCGCTTTCCACACAAAGTCCTGTGCCCCCTGTGCGAAGAGGGTGGAGCAGCACAGGATGAAAGTCGTAATCGTTTTTTTCATGCGTTGTTCGTGTTGTTTTATTTGTTGCAAAACTACGCCCTTTGTTTGTCCGAGCCTTATCCTCTTGCGATTATTTGTTTGTTTTAACACGAATGGCGACGGAAGAAACCGTCCTTTAACCTTTTGTTGCACGGGTGCGCCGCCGTGTGGAAATCATGGGCACCAGGCCCTGCCGCAGACGAAATCTGCCTGCTGACGTAGGAAATTTGCTGAATACTTCGTACCTTTGCTCCCGCTTTATGCCATAATGAACATCCGTCATGAGCCCACTCAACTTTACGCACATTTTGACACAGGCAGTCGATGAGCTTTCGGAAAGCGAATCATACAAGGGACTGTTCCATCAGCACAAGGATGGTAATCCGCTGCCTTCGGCGCGTGCCTTGCGCGACATCGTAGAACTGACGCGGGCCATTGTCTTCCCCGGCTATTTCGGCAACTCCACAGTCAACAGCCGCACACTGACCTATCACATCGGTGTCAACGTGGAGCGTCTGTTCAATCTCCTCTCCGAACAGGTGCTGGCAGGGCTTTGCTTCGGAAGCGACGGGGAGTGTGACGGGTGCTCCCAACAACAGCGGGAGGAGGCTACGCAGATAGCTGCCCGCTTCGTGGGCTTTCTGCCCACGCTGCGCCGCACGCTGGCCACCGATGTGGAGGCCGCCTACAACGGCGACCCCGCCGCCCACTCCTTCGGCGAAGTCATCAGCTGCTACCCCGGCATCCGTGCCATCGGCAACTACCGCATCGCACACGAGTTGCTTGTGCTGGGCGTGCCCCTCATCCCGCGCATCGTCACCGAAATGGCGCACAGCGAAACAGGCATCGACATCCACCCCGGCGCACAGATCGGCACGCACTTCTCTATCGACCACGGCACGGGCGTGGTGATAGGCGAGACCTGCATCATCGGCAACCGCGTCAAGCTCTACCAGGGGGTCACTCTGGGAGCCAAAAGTTTCCCCCTCGATGCGTCCGGCAATCCGGTGAAAGGCATCCTCCGCCACCCCATCCTGGAGGACGACGTGGTGGTCTACTCCAACGCCACCATCCTGGGACGCATCACCATCGGGCGCGGGGCCACGGTGGGCGGAAACATCTGGGTGACGGAAGACGTGGCACCGGGTGCCCGCATCGTGCAGAGCAAAGCCGGGAAATGATTAACAGTTTCAAAAAATAACCCCTCTTTTGTTTTATAATGAGCGAACAAACATTCGAAATGATTGCCAAGACCTTCCAGGGACTGGAAGAGGTATTGGCACAGGAACTCACTACGCTGGGAGCCGACGACATCCAGGTAGGACGCCGCATGGTGTCTTTCACCGGTGACAAGGAAATGCTGTACCGTGCCAACTTCAGCCTGCGCACGGCCATCCGCATCCTGAAGCCCATCAGCCACTTCACGGCACGCAACGCCGACGAGGTCTACGAGGCGGTGAAGAACATCCGCTGGGAAGACTACCTGGACACGGACAAGTCGTTTGCGGTGGATGCTGTGGTGTTCAGCGAGGAATTTCGCCACAGCAAGTTTGTCTCTTACCGCGTGAAGGATGCCGTGGCCGACTACTTCCGCGAACGCAGCGGCCGCCGGCCAAACGTCAGCGTCACACGCCCCGACGTTCTGCTCAACATCCACATTGCCGAAACCACCTGCACCCTCTCGCTCGACTCCAGCGGCGAGTCGCTCCACCGGCGCGGCTACCGCCAGGAAGCCGTGGAAGCCCCGCTGAACGAGGTGCTGGCCGCCGGCATGATTCTCATGACGGGATGGCACGGCGAGTGCGACCTGATAGACCCCATGTGCGGGTCGGGCACCATTCCCATCGAAGCCTACCTGATTGCCCGCAACATTGCCCCCGGTGTGTTCAGGCAGGGATATGCCTTCGAGAAGTGGAACGATTTTGATGCTGACCTCTTCGATGCCGTCTACAACGACGACAGCCAGGAACGCCCTTTCGAACACAAGATATATGCCTACGACAACAGTCCGCGTGCCATCGGGATTGCCACCCGCAACCTGAAGGCTGCCGGAGCCGGCAAGGACGTGGTGCTGAAGCTACAGCCCTTCCAGCAGTTCGAGCAACCCAAGGAGAAGTCCGTTATGATCACCAATCCTCCTTATGGCGAACGGATTTCGGCCAATGACCTGTTGGGACTGTACGAGTTGATTGGCGAACGGCTGAAGCACGCATTCACCGGAAACACGGCGTGGGTGCTTTCTTACCGCGAAGAGTGCTTCGAACAGATAGGGCTGAAGGCCACGAGGCGGATTCCCCTGCTCAACGGGTCGTTGGAGTGTGAGTTCAGGCAATACGAAATATTCAGCGGCAGCTACCACGATTTCCGCAAGAACGGGGAAAGCCTGAACGGACGGGAATGGACACCCCGGCAAAACGATGGGCGGGAAGATGGCCCGCGCCGTGACTTCCGCCAGCGCGACCGTCGTTTTTCTTCCGATAACCGCCGTTTCTCCTCTGACGACCGTCGTTTTTCGTCTGACGACCGCCGCCCGTCGCGTTCGGGCGAATCCTATCCGGAACGCAAACGCCGGGAGGCCCGCGAACGCCTGTTGCGGGAAAACAGGTCCGAAGCAGGAAACGGCACCGGCAACGAATAATACCTTTACCAAACCGAAACCCTCGAAAAAAGAACATCATGAAGCAAATCATCCGAAGCATTGCGGGCCTGCTGCTGGCGGCTCCCTGCTTACTAACACATCCTGTCATGGCACAAGAAACTGCAAAACCTGACTCCCTGGCCATGCCCACATTGGAAGACCTCATTCCCGGCGGCGAAACGTACCGGTTCACCGAGAACCTGTATGGCCTGCAATGGTGGGGCGACTGTTGCCTTAAACCCACGATTGATTCGCTCCTGGCCATCGACCCCAAGAACGGAAAAGAAACGCTGCTCACCACCCGCGCCGCCGTCAACCGTGTGCTGGAGACTGAAAAACTGGGTGAACTGCCGCACCTGTACAACGTGAAGGTACCCTGGCCCGGAGAAACCCTGCTGCTCTTCAGTTTGCACGGCCGCTACGTGGTGTATGACTGGACAAAGGAACAGGTGATGGACAGCCAGGCCACCCGGGAAGGAGCCGCCAACGCCGATTATAGCACGGAAGGGCGGCACGTGGCCTACACCGTGGACAACAACCTCTACGTGGACGACACGCAAGTGACCGACGACCCCGAAGGCATCGTCAGCGGACAGTCGGTACACCGTAACGAGTTCGGCATCACCAAAGGTACGTTCTGGAGTCCGAAGGGAACGCTCCTGGCTTTCTACCGCATGGACGAGACGATGGTGACGCAATATCCCCTGGTGGACATTACCGCCCGTGTCGGCAAGGCGGACCTGGTGCGTTACCCGATGGCAGGCATGGCCGGCCACAACGTGCAGGTGGGCATCTACAACCCGTCCACCGGGAAGACCCTCTACCTGAACACGGGCGACCCCACCGACCGCTACTTCACCAACATCGCGTGGGCACCCGACGAGAAAAGCCTTTACCTCATCGAGGTGAACCGCGACCAGAATCATGCCAAGCTCTGCCGCTATGATGCCGGGACGGGCGAACTGACGGCCACTCTCTACGAAGAAACGCATCCCAAATATGTGGAGCCGCAACAACCCATCGTCTTCCTGCCCTGGGACGACACGCAGTTCATCTACCAAAGCCAGCGTGACGGATGGAACCACCTCTACCTGATGAGCACGGAGAAGCCCGGCGAATGGAAGCAGCTGACATCGGGGGCTTGGCTGGTGCAAAGCATCCTGGGCTTCAACAAGCAGAAGAAGGAAGTCTACATACAGGCCACCAGGGAATCGCCCCTACAGAGCAATATATATAAGGTGAACGTGCGTAGCGGAAAGCTGACCCTGCTGGACAACGGTGAGGGTGTGCACAACGCACAACTGTCTCACTCGGGTACCTACCTCATCGACAACTGGTCGTCACCCGACGTGCCGCGCATCATCGACCTGCGGGCTACCGCCGATGCCAGGCAGACCGCCCGCCTGCTGACGGCTGCCGACCCCTACGCGGGACTGGTGATGCCGCTTGTGGAGACCGGCACGCTGACGGCTGCCGACGACACCACAACCCTGTACTGGCGTATGCTGAAGCCTGCCGACTTCGACCCTGCGAAGCAGTATCCCGTGATAGTCTACGTCTACGGCGGGCCGCACGCACAGATGATTGTCGGCAACTACCGCTATGCCGCCCGTGGCTGGGACCTGTACATGGCCGGCAAAGGGTATATCCTTTTCACCGTTGACAACCGGGGCAGCCAGAACCGGGGGCTGGCGTTTGAGAACTGCACGTTCCGCCACCTGGGCATAGAGGAAGGGAAAGACCAGGCCAAAGCCGTGGAGTGGCTCAAGACCTTGCCCTACGTGGACGGCAACCGCATCGGAGTACATGGCTGGAGTTTCGGCGGACACATGACCACGGCACTGATGCTCCGCTACCCCGAACTTTACAAGGTGGGAGTGGCCGGCGGCCCGGTTATCGACTGGAAGTACTACGAAGTGATGTATGGCGAACGCTATATGGACACGCCCGAACAGAATCCCGACGGTTACCGCCAATGCGACCTGAAGCAACAGGCCGGCAATCTGAAGGGACGCCTGCTCATCATTCACGACGACCACGACGATACCTGCGTGCCCCAGCATACGCTTTCTTTCCTGAAGGCCTGTGTGGATGCCCGCACCTATCCCGACCTTTTCATCTATCCCGGCCACAAACACAACGTGATGGGACGCGACCGTGTGCACCTGCACGAAAAGATTACGCGCTACTTCGAGGATTACCTGTAACGGCTGTGCCGTTGTCACTTCTTGCGAATCAGCGTCAGCCCGTCGCGCAAGGGCAGGATGACTTTCTCCACCCGGTCGTCTTGCGCCACGTGGTCGTTGAATGCCTTGATGCCGATGGTCTGAAGGTCTGAGGCGTGCGGATGTTCTTCCAGCACGTGGCCGTCCCACAGTGTGTTGTCCGCCAGAATGTAACCGCCTGCGTTGAGAAGGGGTAATACCATCTCATAGTAGGCGGTGTATTTCCGTTTGTCCGCATCGATGTAGGCCAGGTCGAAACGCAGGCCCAGTTTCGGCACCAGTTCCAGGGCATCACCGATGTGCATTTCTATCCGGTCGGCGTAGGGCGAGCCTTCCAGCCAGGGGCGGGTAAATACTTCCTGCTCGTCGTTGATTTCGAAGGTGTGGATAATGCCTCCCGCCGGTAATCCTTCGGCCATGCAGAGGGCCGAGTAGCCGCTGTATGTGCCGATTTCCAGAACGGTCTGGGGACGAATCATGCAGACCAGCATTTTCAGGATGCGTCCCTGCAGATGCCCCGATGCCATGCGCGGGTAGAGCAGCTTGAGGTGCGTGTCGCGGTAGAGGGCGTGAAGGTAGTCCCCTTCCGGGTCGATGTGTTGCAGGATGTAGTCGTCGAGGGACATCTTTTTTATCAGAAAGAAGTTTGATGCGGTTCTTTATTGGCTGCTTGCAACGGGATGACTGGCAGAAAGAAGATGCCGTTGTTGCAGGAGAGATAGGATTGTATGGCTATCGCTTTCATGCCGGACGTCAGTGAAAGATTTCCCGATAATGCGAGATTATCGGGAAATCTTTCACTCCGTTCTTCATTGCTTGTTCCTGATGTCAGAGGTAGCGGTTGCTGTTGGGCAAGACGCTTTCGTCCGCATAGCGTAAGGCATCTTCCACAACGTTGATTTCAAGGAAGGAAGTCTGTGTGCCTGCTTTCCCGCTGCTGAGGTAGCCCACCATGTCTGTCGGTTGCAGATGGCCTTCGTGCAACAACCGGCGTAAGGCGGCAAAGTAGTACTCCTGTCCGTTGGCCCGTTCGGGCATGTAGATGGCCTCTACACCGTAGGACAAGGCCAGGTGGCGCATGGTCTTCTCCTTGTAGCAGATGGCCAGCACCGGGTACTTGCCACGGAAAGCGGCCAGGTTGCGGGCAGTCCGTCCGCTGTAGCTGTCGGTAATGATGGCCCTTATCTTCAGTTGGACAGTGGCCTTTACGGCTTGTTTGGCCAGGAAGGCGGTCACGTCGTTGCTGTTTTCGTCCAGGGGGATGCGGATGTCGTTGTCGGTCAGCTTGTCCTTTTCGGCTTGGGCGGCTACTTTGGTCATGGTCTGCACAGCCTCTACGGGATATTTGCCGTAAGCCGTTTCTCCGCTCAGCATCAGTGCGTCGGTGCGGTAATAGATGGCGTTGGCAATGTCGGTCACTTCGGCACGGGTGGGGCGTGGGTTGTTGATCATGGTGTGCAGCATCTGGGTGGCTACAATGACCGGTTTCTTGGCCAGGATGCACTTGCGGATGAGCAGGCGTTGGATGCCCGGAATGCGTTCCTGCGGCACTTCGATGCCCAGGTCGCCGCGCGCCACCATTACGCCGTCGGCCACTTCCAGGATTTCGTCGATGTTGTCCACGCCTTCCTGGTTCTCAATCTTGGCAATGATGCGGATGTCGCTGTTGTGTTCGTCCAGTATGGCTTTGATGTCCAGCACGTCCTGCTTGTTGCGCACGAAAGAGTGGGCAATGAAGTCAATGTCCTTTTCGATGGCATAGAGAATGTTGTTGCGGTCTTTCTCTGTCAGCGAAGGCAGGTTGATGCGCACGCCCGGTACGTTGACGCTTTTGCGGCTTCCCAGTGTGGCCTCGTTCTGTACCCGGCATATCAGGCAGGTGTCGGTTTTCTCCATGACATCCAGTTCCAGTTCGCCGTCGTCTATCAGGATCTGGCCACCCACGTTGAGGTCACGCACAAAGTCAGGATAGGATACGGCTATACATTCGCGGGTAGTCGGACGGCTGGGGTCGCCCACAATCTTCACCTCGTCTCCCACTTTGAAAGAGATGGGTTCTTCCAGGGTGGTGGTGCGTACTTCAGGACCTTTTGTGTCCATCAGGATGCCGATGCGGTTGGAGACGGCACGCACGTTGGCAATCAGTCTTTCAGCACCTTCCCGTTCCAGGTGAGCCGTGTTCATGCGCACAACGTTCATGCCGGCTTCAAACAATTGCTTTATAAAATCCACGTCGCAACGCTTATCGGAAATGGTTGCCACGATTTTTGTCTGTTTCAGTAACATATTGCGTTTCTATTGATGATTGGATGTGATTTCGATTAAAGCCTCCAGAGCCAGGCGGTAGGAGTCCAGCCCGAATCCGAGGACAACCCCTTTGCAAGCGCAGGAAATCATGGAGGTGTGCCGGAACGTTTCGCGTGCATGTACGTTGGAGATGTGTACCTCGATTATCGGTGCCGGCACGGCGCGAATGGCATCTTGCAGTGCGATGGACGTGTGCGTATAGGCTCCGGCGTTCAGAATGATACCGTCTGTTTCGAAGCCGGCCTGCTGTATGCAGTCTATCAGTTCTCCTTCGATGTTCGACTGAAAGTAGTTCATTTGCACGTCGGCATACCGCTCACGCAGCTTGGAAAGGTATGCTTCGAAAGAAGTACTCCCATAAACCGCAGGCTCACGTTTGCCCAAAAGATTGATATTGGGGCCGTTTATGATTTGTATTTTCATAAAGCATTGTGTTTTTTACCGAATACCCGCTTTGAGGGCAGTTCCCCGGTTGCAATCTGTAAATCGCGTCCCCGTTGCTGCGAGCTTTCCTGCAGACGGCCTTTACCGTCGGTGGCAGGCTGTCGGGCGGCTGCCGGTTGCGGGCATTCGTATTTTTTATACCTTTGTCATTAAAAAACAAGCACCATTCTTCCTTCTCATGCGGAAAAGGAAGAGGAACTTGCTGAGAATTTGGGCACAAAGGTAGGAAAAAAGAAATGAAATCAGAAGAACTTTCTATGAATAAGGAAGAACAGGCTTTGATAATCAGAAAGTATCAACAGTACCTCAAACTGGAAAAGTCGTTATCGGCCAATACATACGAAGCCTATCTGGAAGATTTGGGGAAGCTGCTGCACTTCCTCGAAGGAGAGCAAATCAGACTGGCAGACATTAAGCCGGACGACTTGCAGCGTTTTGTGGCCGGTCTGCACGACATCGGCATCCATCCCCGTTCACAGGCACGCATCGTGTCGGGCATCCGGTCTTTTTTCCGTTTCCTGTTGATGGCCGACTACCGGGCCGACGACCCCAGCGAACTGCTGGAAAGCCCTAAAATAGGATTCAAACTGCCCGAAGTGCTCACGGTGGGGGAAATTGATGCCATCATCGCTGCCGTAGACATGGACAAAAAAGAAGGCCAACGCAACCGTGCCATCCTGGAAACCTTGTACAGTTGCGGCCTGCGTGTGTCGGAACTCTGCGGCCTGAAGTTGTCCGACCTCTATTTCGAGGAAGGTTTTATCAAGGTGGAAGGCAAGGGCAGTAAGCAACGCCTGGTGCCAATATCGCCACGTGCCGTCAAGGAAATCCGGTATTGGCTGATAGACCGCAACACACATTGGCGCATCAAGAAGGACTTCGAGGACTATGTATTCCTGGCCCGCTGGGGAAATGCCATTTCGCGCATCATGGTTTTCCATCTCATCAAAGAACTGGCCGGAAAGGCCGGTATCGGCAAGAACATCAGCCCGCACACTTTCCGTCACTCGTTTGCCACCCATTTGCTGGAGGGAGGAGCCAACCTGCGTGCCATCCAGGCCATGTTGGGGCATGAGTCGATTGCTACAACAGAAATTTACATGCACATAGACCGCAATATGTTGCGCAGCGAAATCATCGATCATCACCCGCGTAACATCAAGTACCATAAAGAGAAAGCCTTTTATTAAATTATAATAAATCTGCAGCTTGCGTTAATGAAGAGTCGTAGGATTCCTTATCTTTGTCTTCCCGACAAAGGTATGGGAGATTGCATAATAGAACGAACAGGCAAAATCAATTACAAACAACAAATTTATACCTAACAATGACTAAGAAACTGTATTTGCCGCTTTTGACGGCAGTGTTTGCTGTGTTGACATCCTGCAGCAGCAAAATGGGTGAGTTATCCTCCGATTATTTCACCGTGACTCCTCAAGTTCTCGAAGCCGTCAGTGGCAAAGTTCCTGCCACCATCAACGGCAAATTCCCCGAACAGTATTTCAACAAGAAAGCCGTCGTAGAAGTAACCCCAGTGTTGCGCTGGGAAGGAGGCGAAGTCAAAGGCCGGCCTGCCGTATTCCAGGGAGAGAAGGTGGCAGGCAACGACCAGACCATTTCCTACAAGATGGGCGGCAGCTACACGATGAAGGTCGTGTTCGACTATGTGCCCGAAATGGCCAAGTCGGAACTGTATCTGGAGTTTGATGCCATGATTGGCAAGAAGGCAGTGACCATTCCGGCCGTGAAGGTGGCCGACGGCGTTATCTCTACCGCAGAGATGGTGGAACAGACACTGTCCAGCGCAACGCCCGCACCGGGTGCTGACGCTTTTCAGCGCATCATCAAGGAAAAGCGCGATGCACAAATCATGTTCCTGATTCAGCAAGCCAATGTCCGCGCCAGCGAACTGAAAGTGGCCGACGAGTTCGGCAAAGAAGTGAAGAGCGTGAACGATGCCGTCAACAAGAAGGTTACCAACATCGAGATTTCGGCATACGCTTCGCCCGATGGCGGTGTGAAACTGAACACCGGACTGGCCGAAGACCGTCAGGACAACACAGCCAAGGTTATCAGCAAGAACCTGAAGAAGGACAAGATTGACGTTGACATCGACACACGCTATACGGCACAAGACTGGGAAGGCTTCCAGGAACTGGTTTCCAAGTCCAACATTCCAGACAAGGAACTCATTCTTCGCGTGCTCTCCATGTACCAGGATCCGGAGGAAAGGGAGCAGGGCATCAAGAACATCTCATCCGTCTACAAGACGCTGGCCGACGAAATTCTGCCACAACTGCGCCGTTCGCGCCTGACGCTGCACTACGAAGTCATCGGCAAGTCTGACGAAGAAATCTCTCAGCTGGCCAAGACCGATGCAAGCCAATTGAATATAGAAGAACTGCTGTATGCCGCCACACTTACCGATGATGCGGCTGAACAGGAAGCCATCTACACCAAGGCGACGCAGAAGGCTCCGAACGACTACCGCGCCTACAACAACCTGGGTAAACTCGCCTACCAGGCCGGCGACATCGACAAGGCTGAAGGCTACTTCAAGAAAGCCGCTTCGCTGGAAGATGCACCCGAAGTGAACATGAACCTCGGACTGGTGGCCCTGTGCAAGGGCGACACGGAAGCCGCAGAGGCATACTTCGGCAAGGCTTCGGGCGCGGAAGGACTGAATGCCGCACTGGGCAACCTCTACATTGCGCAAGGACAGTATGACAAAGCCGTGAACGCCTTTGGCGACACAAAGAGCAACAGCGCGGCATTGGCACAAATCCTGGCCAAGGACTACAACAAGGCCAGAACGACACTGGCTTCCGTAGAGAACCCCGATGCTTACACCGACTATCTCATGGCCGTGGTGGGTGCCCGCACCAACAACGTGTCCATGCTGACCGAAAGCCTGAAGAAGGCTGTGGACAAGGAACCCACGCTGGCCAAGAAGGCGGCTTCCGACCTGGAGTTTGCCAAGTACTTCACGAATGCCGACTTCGTGAGCATTATCCAATAAGAGAGAATGCCGGCCGGTGTTGTAACCGACCGGACATACACGGCTGCCCCCGACGGAAACGGAAGTGCGCAGCCGGAAAGGAACAGCCCGACATAGAAATATGCCGGGCTTTTTCTTCATATATCCGGCAAAAAGATGTACTTTCGCACCCAAAGTACCAAGAAACATCCATGTCATGAAGAGAATCTACTTCGCTTATTCCCTGCTGCTCGTCCTGGCAACGGCCTGCGGAAGCAAACAGACAACAGGCGGTGTCAGCATCGAAGGCAACATCAAAGGGTTGGGAAATGACACACTCTACCTTTACGGGGCAGACCGGTTCTACGACCGTGTGGACACGCTGGTCGTGACAGGAGACAGGTTCACGGTCACGCTTTTCCCGGACACACTGGTCGCAACCTGGCTGCGCTTCGGTGACGGCACGGAGTACCCTGTCTTCATGAGGCCGGACGACAGACTGCAAATCAGGGGGACGGCCGATGCGACGGATGCGCTGGAAGTCACCGGCAGCCAACCCAACGAAGAACTGACCGCCTTCCACCGGGGAATGAAGGAACCGGGTGCAGACGGGAACCTTGAACAGCTGGCTGACTCATTCATCACTTCTCATCCTACTTCGCTGGTGAGCATCTATCTGCTCGAAAAATACTTCGTACAGCAACCCGAACCGGACTACCGGCGCATCCGGCAACTCACCGACGGCATGGCGGGCGAACTGAAAGACCGTCCGTATGTGGATGCCCTGTTGGCCCTTCTCAAGGAAGGGGAAAAGACCGACATCGGCAAGATAGCTCCTACGTTCCGTATATCCAATGCCGAAGGCACCCCGATTTATCGGACAAGTTTCAAGGACAAATACCTGCTCATCCACTTCTGGGCTTCGTGGGACACGCTGAGCCGCCGCGAGAATGCCCTCTACCGGCGCATCTATCGGAAGGAGCGGAAGAACGAACGCTTTGTCATGTTGGGCGTGTCGCTGGACACCGACAAGGCATCGTGGAAGGAAGCCATCGGACAGGACACGCTGGAGTGGGAACAGGGATGCGACTTCAACGGCTGGAACGGGGCAGGCATCGTCAAGCAGTTTGCCTTGCAGACCATCCCCTCCAACGTCTTGCTGGCACCGTCGGGAAGGGTGGAAGGCAGGAACCTGGACGAGGCGGCCATTGAACAGGCGTTGGAAGACATTGCGCAGAAAGAAAAGAAAGAACAGGGACGGAAGAAGCGTTGACCCGCACTCCGGTCCCCCCGATTACCCCGTAAGAACACCATAATCCCATGCTGATAAAAGTTTTTGGAGCGGCTGTGCAAGGCATTGACGCGACCCTCGTCACCATCGAAGTGAACAGTTCAAGAGGCTGTATGTTCTACCTGGTCGGATTGCCTGACTCCGCTGTCAGGGAAAGCCAGCAACGCATCCGCTCGGCCTTGCAGGTCAACGGATTCCGGATGCCCACGTGCAGCCTCACCGTCAACATGGCACCGGCCGACATCCGCAAAGAAGGTTCTGCCTACGACCTTCCCCTGGCCATCGGTATGCTGGGTGCCACCGAATCCATCCGTCCCGACAAGCTCGCTGACTATCTCCTGATGGGAGAACTCAGCCTCGACGGCAGCCTGCAACCCATCAAGGGCGTGCTGCCCATCTCCATCAAAGCGCGTGAACTGGGATTCAAGGGCATGATTGTGCCCAAACAGAACGCACGCGAGGCGGCCGTGGTCAACAACCTGACCGTCTACGGCGTGGAGAACCTGAAGGAGGTGGCAGACTTCTTCAACGGCGAAGCCCGGCTGGAGCCAACCGTGGTCAACACTCGCGAGGAGTTCTATGCCAGCCAAAGCCACACCGATCTGGACTTTGCCGACGTCAAGGGGCAGGAAAACGTGAAGCGTGCCCTGGAAGTGGCGGCTGCGGGCGGGCACAACATTCTGCTCATCGGTGCGCCGGGCAGCGGAAAGTCCATGCTGGCCAAACGCCTGCCTTCCATCCTGCCTCCCCTTTCGCTGGGCGAGAGCCTGGAGACCACCAAGATTCACTCCGTGGCCGGCACGCTGGGCAGGGAAGGGGGACTCATCTCGCAACGTCCGTTCCGCTCGCCCCACCACACCATTTCCACCACGGCCATGACGGGCGGCGGCAGTTATCCGCAGCCGGGCGAAATCAGCCTGGCGCACAACGGTGTCCTGTTTCTGGACGAACTGCCCGAGTTCAACCGGAACGTGCTCGAAGTGTTGCGCCAGCCCTTGGAGGACCGGAAAATCAGCATCTCGCGGGTGAAATGCAACGTGGACTATCCGGCCAGTTTCACGCTGGTGGCTTCCATGAATCCCTGTCCGTGCGGCTACTACAATCATCCCACCAAGCCCTGTGTCTGCACGCCCGGACAGGTGCAGAAATACCTCAATCGCATTTCAGGACCTTTGCTGGATCGCATTGACCTGCAGATAGAAGTGATTCCCGTGCCTTTCGAGAAAATGTCCGACGCCCGTGCCGGAGAAGAGAGCAGCGTCATCCGCCGGCGCGTCATCCGTGCCCGGCAGTTGCAGGAGAAGCGCTATGCCGACCAGCCGGGCATCTACTGCAATGCGCAGATGACCAGCCGCCTGCTGGCCCGCTATGCCCGTCCCGACGAACGGGGACTGGCACTGCTGAAGGGTGCCATGAACCGCTTGAACCTTTCGGCACGTGCCTACGACCGTATCCTGAAGGTGGGGCGCACCATTGCCGACCTGGAGGGAAGCGAACAAGTGCAGTCCGTCCACCTGGCCGAAGCCATCGGCTACCGCAACCTCGACCGCGAAGACTGGGCGGGCTGAGCCGAAGGCTCCGTCCACGCGACGTGTATCCCGTTTGTCCGACACCTGTATCGAACAAATGGGATGCCTGTATCGGACACGCTCGGTACAGGTATGGAGCGCGTTCGATACAGGCATCCCGCAAACGGCTTTCAAGTCATCAGAACATCTTCCTCACCCGTTCGATGCCGGCCACCAGTACGTCCACTTCTTCTTTCGTATTGTACAGGCCGAAGGATGCACGCACCGTCCCTTCGATGCCCAGGCGTGCCATGAGGGGTTGGGCGCAGTGGTGCCCCGTGCGCACGGCGATGCCCAGTCGGTCCAGCAGCGTGCCCAGGTCGAAGTGGTGGATGTCGCCCACCAGGAAGGAGATGACGCTGCCTTTCTGTTCCGCCTCGCCGAAGATGCGCATACCGGGGATTTCCTTCAGACGCTGCGTAGCGTATTGCGTCAGTTCGTGTTCGTAGGCGGCGATGTTCTCCATGCCCAATTCCGACACATAGTCCAGCGCACGCGCCAGCCCTGTGGTGCCGATGTAGTCCGGTGTGCCCGCTTCGAATTTGAAGGGCAGTTCGTTGAACGTGGTCTTCCCGAAACTGACGTGGGCTATCATCTCGCCGCCGCCCTGGTACGGGGGCAGGCGGTCCAGCCACTCTTCCTTGCCGTAGAGCACGCCTACGCCCGTGGGTCCGTAGACCTTGTGGCCGGAGAACACGTAGAAGTCGGCATCCAGTGCCTGCACGTCGACCGGCATGTGGGGAATGCTCTGCGCACCGTCTACCAGCACGGGCACGTTGTGGGCGTGGGCGATGTCCGTCAGCCGGCGGACGGGATTGACGGTACCCAGCACGTTGCTCACGTGGGCGATGCTGACCAGTCGGGTCCGGGGGGAGAAGAGTTTCTCGTATTCGTCCGGCAGCAGTTCACCCCGGTCGTTCATGGGGCAGACGCGCAGCACGATACCCCGTTGCATGGCTTGCAGTTGCCAGGGCACGATGTTGCTGTGGTGCTCCATTGCGGTGACGATGATTTCGTCGCCTTCCTTCATCTGCGACCGGCAGAAAGTGGAGGCCAGCAGGTTGATGCTCTCCGTGGTGCCCCGTGTGAAAACAATCTCGCAGGTGCTGCGGGCGTTGATAAACCGGCGCACGGTCTCACGGCTGGCTTCGTGCAGTTCCGTCGCCTGCTGGGAGAGGAAGTGTACGCCCCGGTGTACGTTGGCGTTGGTGTTGTAATATTCGTTGGTGATGGCTTCCACCACGCAGCGGGGCTTTTGCGTCGTGGCACCGTTGTCCAGGTAGACCAGCGGCTTGCCATAGACCGTGCGGCCAAGGATGGGGAAGTCGGCGCGTATCTTTTCGATGTCGTACATAAGTCTTTCTCATTTAAAAGTAATCGCAAAGATAGCACTAAAATGAGATACCAAGCAAATCCCGAAAGCAGGATTGTCCGTGAAGGTATTTCGACCTCTATCTGACATCTTAAGGAATTTGCTATGACAACGGAGAAAACAGACTGATAGCGGAAGAAG
>CAYPUJ010000009.1:31586-34853 GCA_964413805.1 uncultured Bacteroides sp.
ACATCTTAAGGAATTTGCTATGACAACGGAGAAAACAGACTGATAGCGGAAGAAGTTTCGTTTCTGCACCTTGTAACGGAATCGCAACACGTATGACACAAAGACCTAACACGGGTTGCCGACCTTTGCCTGCGAATCAACATTCATCAGAGGAGTATGAAAAGAAACGCATGGCTACTGCTGCTCTTGTGCCTGCCCCTGGCGGCAGCCGCGCAGACCGAAGGCACGGGTGAGGACGGCAGGCAGATCGACAAGGAAAGACTGGAGACAAAAGACTACATCCCGGAGTTTCACGGCACCATCCGTGCCAAGTATGAGTACCAGACCACGATGAACGCAGGACGCTTCGAGGTGCGCAACGCCCGCATCAGTGCCACGGGCAATGTCCTGCCCCGGGTGGCGTATAAGGCGGAAATCGACCTGTCCGACGAAGGAAGCATCAAGATGCTGGATGCCTATGCCCGCCTGTTCCTTGTGCGGGGACTGACCGTCACGGCGGGTCAGATGCGTGTGCCCTTCACCATCGATGCCCACCGCTCTCCCCACCAGCAGTACTTTGCCAACCGCTCGTTCATCGCCAAGCAGGTGGGTAACGTGCGCGACGTGGGTGTCACGCTGGGCTACACCCTGCCCACCGACATGCGTGTCAACCTCGAGGCTGGGCTTTACAACGGTTCGGGACTGACCAATCAGACCGAATGGCACAAGGAGGTGAACTATTCCGCCAAGGCCGAACTTTGGGTCACGCCCGCCTTCAACCTCACCCTGAGCGCACAGGGCATTCAGCCGGACCGGGTGCGGATGCAGTCTTACGACGTGGGCATGTACTACGAAGCCGGTGGCTGGCACGTTGAGGCCGAATACCTGTTCAAGCGTTACTCAAAGCATGCGTTCGACGATGTACACTCGCTCGATGCCTTTGCCAACTACGACCTGCCCCTGAAACGGGGAGCCTTCACCAAGGTGTCTTTCCTGGCCCGTTACGACATGATGACCGACCAGAGCGATGCCCTCACCACCGACGGAGACACGGGTGCCCTGCTCACCACCGACTACAAGCGGCACCGGCTGACCGGCGGACTCACCTTCAGCCTGGGCAAGGCTTTCCACGCCGACCTCCGTCTGAACTACGAGAAGTATTTCTATCCCCAAGGCAGCACCCCCAAGGAATCTGAACAGGACAAAGTCGTACTGGAACTGATGGTGCGGTTCTGAGCGGAACAGTTTTTTGGACACATACAGAACGGGACCTCTGCATGGAAACACGAGCTTTGCAAAGGTCTCTACAGGTACGGAGCGTGGACTTGTACAGGTGTCCGGGAAGTGCCTTGCAGGTAACGCTTATTCGATGTACAGATAGTCGTAATGCACCACGGGTTTTCCGCCGTGTTTCCCCATGGATTCGCGTGCCTGGGCGGAACTGCAATTGGCTTTGCCCACCGCCACTTGCTTGCCCGTGAAGTCGATGATGCGCACCAGGTCGTCCTTTTCAAACTCGCCCTCGATGGCGGTGATGCCCACGGGCAGGATGCTGGCCACTGCGTCGGAGCCGAGCACCTCGGAAGCACGGCGGTTGATGTGCAGCTTGCCTTTGGCGAAGCCCCCGCTGTGGGCTATCCATTTCTTTACGCTCGACACGGGGGTGGGAGAGGGGGTGAAGCGGGTGTAAGGCACGCCGGTGTGCCGGCCGGCCTCGCAGGCCACGATGTCCGTCAGGATGTGGTCGCGCCGTCCGTTGGCGATGATGACGGTGATGCCCTCGTCGGCCACCTTGCGGGCGATGCTTGTCTTGGTGAGCATTCCGCCCCGTCCAAAGCTGGAACGGGTGGTCTGGATGTAGGCGGAGAAGTCCTCGCCTTGTCCGATTTCGGCAATGACGCGCGAGGCAGGGTCGTCCGGCGGGCCGTCGTAGATGCCGTCGATGTTGCTGAGGATGATGAGGGCCTGCGCGTCCATCATGGAGGCGATGAGGCCCGAAAGCTCGTCGTTGTCGGTGAACATCAGTTCGCTGACGGCTATGGTGTCGTTTTCGTTCACGATGGGGATGACCCCGTTCTCCAGCATCACGCTCATGCAGTTCTTTTGGTTGAGGTAATGGCGGCGGGTGCCGAAGCTCTCCTTCATGGTGAGCACCTGCCCCACGGCAATGCCGTGCTCGCGGAACAGTTCATAGTAGCGGTTGATGAGTTTGGCCTGCCCCACGGCGGAGAAGAGCTGCCGCTGGTCCACGCTGTCCAGCTTCTTGGTGGGACGGATTTCGCTTCTGCCGGAGGCCACTGCCCCCGACGATACCAATATGACTTCCGTGCCGGCTTTGTGCAGTTCGGCTATCTGGTCGGCCAGTGCCGACATGCGGGTCACATCCAGCGTACCGTCTTGGCGGGTCAGCACGTTGCTGCCCACCTTGACGGTGATTCTTGAGAACTGTTTCATCGGGAAGGCTTCGTCTGCTTATGCTTCGTTCTTTTTCCGCTCGTACTCGCTCACCACTTCCCGGGCTGTTTCAAAGTCCTTTTCGTTGACCAGCACCGCCACTTCCACGGCTGTTACCGGCAGTACGATGTTCACCACTATGCCGTCCTTGAGCACGGCATTCACTTCGGCGTTGCCCAGCAGGCTTTTCACGAGTTCCGCTTCCCACAGAGAGCCTCTGAACACTTCGACCAGTTTGCTTTTGTCTTCCTCTTTCATGGGTAGTATGTTTTTAAAGGGTTACGTCACAAAGGTACGATATTTTTTGCCACCAACCGTTCCCGTATGTACGATTTTCCATATTTATGAACCCTTTTCTATGGTTTATCTTCCGAAACTTCCCTACTTTTGCATCATCCTAACTATGGTATGAATGTTTAATTTAAAAAGGAGTATTGACCATGAAACGCGAAGCTTTTAAAATGTTTCTGAAACCGGGATTTGAAAAAGAGTACGAAAGACGCCATGCCGCCATCTGGCCGGAACTGAAGAAGATGTTGTCCGACAATGGGGTGTACGATTATTCCATCTATTGGGACAAGGACACGAACATCCTCTTTGCCTGCCAGAAGACCAAAGGCGAAGAGTCCTCGCAAGACATGGGCGGCAACCCCATCGTGCAGAAGTGGTGGGACTACATGGCCGACATCATGGAGGTGAACCCCGACAACTCGCCTGTCACCATCCCCCTGCCCGAGGTGTTCCACATGGACTGAATGAATTGAGAATTGAAAATTGAGAATTGAGAAATAGGATGCTGTGAAAGATTTCTCAATTTTCAATTCTCAATTCTCA
>CAYPUJ010000010.1:0-18746 GCA_964413805.1 uncultured Bacteroides sp.
TGACGTGATGGACAGACGTGATTCTGCCTACAAGCTCCACGGCGACATGGAGATAGACGAAGGTTTCTTTTCCACAGAAACGTCTGAAGGTCAAAAGGGCTGCCCGCTCAAGCGGGGGCGTGGAAGCCAACGCAAGACTGCCGTCCCTGTCATGGCCGAAAGCGGTTTCCCTGATGTCCACTCCGGCAAGAAACGAAGCACGCCCAAAACCGTCGGACACATAAAAAAGATGGAAGTTTTGGACGGTTTGAAGACTTCCACCGAAATACCCGGGATAAAACAGACGACGGACGGGAAGGGGCACGTCACCACGGATGGCTCACCGACATACAAGAACCTCGTAAAGGACGGGCGGCCTGTTCCCATGAAGCCGTAGTCATGAATAGTAAGGAAAAGGTGGGTAAGGTCTTGCCGTGGGTACACATTGTCATCAGCAATGCCAAAAGGAGCATCCTTGACACCTGCCATGACATAAGAGCCGAGTTCCTTCAACTTTACCTCAACGAGTTCTGCTACAAGTTCAACAGAAGGTATTTCGGTTTCAGGCTCTTTGAGAGGCTTGAACTTTGCGCTTGCTCCTATAAAGCTGATTTTAGGCATAGAACATACTGATTGGGGCGTTTGCGGATATTCATTTAATATAAAGGTTCAATACCTGTAGTTTACCGAATGCTTACAGGCAGAATACAAAGGCTTTTCTTTTGCACTGCTACGTACCCTTATACACCACAAGGGCTATGCCACAAAACTTGCGTTTTGTCGACACAGCCCCTGTTTTTTGTCACTCAGAATACTTGCTACTTCAACGTACCACCAATTATATCCAACAACTCATTGGTGATTGCCTGCTGACGAGTCTTGTTATACTGAATTGTCAATTCCTGTATCAAGTCTTCCGCATTGTCGGTTGCCGCCTGCATAGCCAACATACGGGCTGCATGTTCCGATGCATTCGAATCAAGCAATACCGTATAAATCTTCTGGCAAAGTACCTTCGGCAACAAACTGGCAATCAAGACCTCTACCGATGGTTCAATAATATAGTCGTTGCGATAACCTCCGTTAACGGTAACATTCTCTTTCTGCGAGGCAATCTTTTCCAGATTGATGGGCAAATAGTCCTCACGTGTCAACACTTGAGATCCTACCGACTTGAAATGGTGATAAATCAAATCGACCCGGTCAACGTTTTTCTCAGCAAACTCTTGCATCAACTTCTCGGCCAAGTCAAAGGCTTCCCGATAGGACGGTCTGTCTGCCAAAGTCTGGTAACTGCCTTGCGGCTTATATCCCATTTTCCTGACAGCCTCTTCCACCTTTTTTCCCACCGGATAAATCAGGACATTCTCCTTGGCCAAGGACTGATACTCATTCAATGCCCGCTCCAGCATACGCACCACATTCGAATTGAAGGCTCCACAGAGTGAACCGTTTGACGAAACCGCCACAATCGCGACCTTCGTCACGGGGCGCACCTGTGTATAAGTCATATCAAACGAAACGTCCGTACCCAAAAAGTTGGTAAGAATCTCGTTCAGCTTCCGTTGGTAGGGCAACATGCTTTCTATTCTGCCTTGTGCCTTGTGAAGCTTGGCAGAAGCCACCATCTTCATCGCCGATGTAATCTGACGTGTACTTTTGACAGAACTTATTCTACTTTTTACCTCTTTCAGTGAAGCCATATCTCTATCGTTTATTGTTTAAGTGCACAAATCTTATGCAAATTGCCTGGCTACGATAGCCGCCGTTTCTTCAATCTTCTTGCTCACCTCATCGTCAATGACACCGGTATGCAGTACGTCCAATACGTCTTCTTTATGATTCCGTTCCAAGTATGACAAGAAATTACGTTCAAACTCGTTTACTTTATCCAATGGTACGTCACGCAAAAGTCCATGTGTCCCACAATACAGGATAGCCACTTGTTTCTCCACAGGCATCGGGCTATATTGAGGTTGCACCAACAAGCGCGTATTCTTCTGTCCTTTATCGATGGTCAAAGCCGTTACCGGATCCATATCGCCACTGAACTTGGTAAAAGCCTCCAGTTCACGGTATTGCGCCTGGTCGATTTTCAGTGTACCGGCCACTTTCTTCATAGCCTTGATCTGTGCGTTACCACCCACACGGCTTACGGAAATACCTACATCAATGGCAGGACGGTTGCCTTGGTTGAAGAGGTTCGTATCAAGGAATATCTGTCCGTCAGTAATGGAAATCACATTGGTCGGAATATATGCCGACACATCACCGGCTTGCGTCTCGATAATGGGCAAAGCTGTCAACGAGCCGCCTCCTTTTACCTTGCCTTTCAAGCTATCCGGAAGGTCGTTCATCTGACTGGCCACCTCTTCTTGGTTGATAATTTTGGCAGCACGTTCCAACAAACGGGAGTGCAAATAGAAAATATCGCCCGGATATGCTTCACGACCGGAAGGACGACGCAAAATCAACGACACTTCACGATAAGCCACAGCCTGCTTGGACAAGTCATCATATACAACCAAGGCGTGTCGGCCGGTATCACGGAAATATTCGCCAATGGCTGCACCTGCAAAGGGAGCATAATACTGCATGGCCGCCGGGTCTCCTGCCGTTGCAGCCACCACAATGGTGTAATCCATCGCACCATACTCACGCAAAGTATTGACAATGGAAGCAACCGTAGAACCTTTCTGACCGATTGCCACATAAATACAATATACAGGATCACCCACTTCGTAATTGGCACGTTGATTAATAATTGTATCTATCGCGATGGCTGTTTTCCCCGTCTGCCGGTCGCCAATAATCAATTCGCGCTGTCCACGGCCAATGGGAATCATCGCATCCACCGCTTTCAGTCCGGTTTGCAGAGGCTGGTTCACAGGCTGGCGGTAGATAACCCCCGGTGCTTTGCGTTCCAAAGGCATTTCACACAAATCGCCTCCTATCAATCCTTTGCCATCAAGTGGCACTCCAAGCGGATCTATCACACGTCCCAACATACTCTCGCCTACCATGATGGAAGCAATACGTTTGGTGCGTTTCACTGTGAACCCTTCTTTGACCTGGTCAGTAGGTCCCAGCAACACTGCTCCCACGTTATCCTCTTCCAAGTTCATCACGATAGCCATCATGCCGTTCTCAAACTCCAATAGTTCGTTTGCTTCCGCATTGCGTAGTCCATAGATACGTACCACACCGTCGCTGACCTGCAACACTGTACCTACTTCATCCAACTGTATGCGGGTATCGATTCCCTCCAGTTGTTTGCGGAGAACATCAGAGACTTCGCTTACTTTTATATTTTCAGACAACATAGTATTTACAAATTAATTCACATTACGATTCTTCATTCAATCGTGTGTTCATTACACGATTCTTCTGTTCTTATCAATAAACTGCTTTTTTACCCGTCTGAGCTGAGTGGCTATGCTCGCATCCAGACGGTAATCGTTGATATCGAAGATGAAGCCGCCTTCAATGGACGGGTCTACCTCCGCATGCAGTTCCATGCTGGCATGTAACAAGGCAGAAGCACTGTTTCTGATGCGTTCTTCCACCTCCTTACTCATAGGCACGGCCGTAATAACCTTGGCTACACCAATATGCTTACTTTTCCGATACAAGTCCAGATAAGCCAACGAAATGTACTGAAGAATGCTTTCGCGCCCATTTTTCAGCACCAATGCAATGAAACGGCTAAATTCACGGTTTACAGCACCTTTTCCCACCGCAGCAGCACGAATCAATGCATATTTTTCGCGCAGTGACAACGTGGGATTTTCCAAGGCTTTCCGCAAATCGGCATACTTGCAAAAGTTATCTGCCAGCATGGCCATCCTTGCATAAAAGTGCTCTTCGGTATTCGTATCCTTGGCATACTTCATGAGTGCTTTGGCATATCGCATCGAAACAATTCCTATATCCATTTCTTCTTTTTCACTGATTAGCAACTGATGAATGCGTGTCGTCTGCTTGGCAAGTCATAGTATCCAAGTTTCCGTTACGCCATCAATCCGTTGTTTTTAGTTATTCTTCGAACCAGCAAGCACTTCGTCCAACATCCGCTCAATCATTCCCATCTGCTCGTGCTTTTCATCCAGCTGCTTACGCAACACCTTTTCCGCAATATCCACAGACAGAACGGCCACTTGCCGACGAATATCGCGAATGGCTTCTTCCTTTTCTTGCTGTATCTGCCTCCTTACTTCGTCCAACTCTTTTTGAGCAACGACTTCTGCCTGTTTCCGAGCCTCAGCGATAATTTTATCACGTTCTTGCATCGCTTCCCGCAAAATACGTCCTTGCTCCTTATTGGCAGCAGCCACCAATGTTTCACTTTCCGTCTTCAATTTGGCTAATTGCTCATTGGCTTCACGGGCTACCTCCATGGAATGGTCAATGTAATTCTTTCGTTTTTCTACCATGCCGGTGATGATAGGAAAGCCGTATTTTCCCACCACAATCCACACAATGGCGAAAGAAAGAAGCATCCAAAACAGCAAGCCACTATCAGGCATTAACAATGACATAACTCAATTCTTTTTTATGACTTGCAAGCTGCGACGCACGTCGTCCTTCCGGAACACGTCCGCCGCACTTTGCAAACTCACGTTGCACATTATAAGAAAAGTGCTAACAAGCACACAACGATTGCCAACAGTGCCACACCTTCAACCAATGCAGCGGCAATAATCATATTCATTCGGATTTCCCCGGCAGCTTCCGGTTGACGGCCAATGGCTTCCATGGCGTAACCACCAATCTTTCCAATGCCCAGACCAGCACCGATAACAGCCAAACCGGAACCAAGTGCAACACCCAATTTACTGATTCCCACACCTGCCGCAGCAGCTTGCAATAATACAGATAGTAACATAATCTTCAGTTTTTAATGGTTATTTTAATAATGTTAGTAATCAAATTTTGTTTTATTCTTTTTTCAGGCAGATTGTTCCACCTCACCTGCTTTTTTCTCCGGCTCTACCTGAGCTAATCCGATAAAGACAGCCGACAACATCGTAAACACGTATGCCTGGATGAAAGCAATCAACAACTCCAGCGCATTCATAAAGATGTTAAACAATACCGAAGCTACCGTAAGCGTACCGTTCATCAGCGGCCCCATACTTGCCGAGATGAATATCAGGCAGGTTAAAACCAACATGGCCATGTGTCCCGCCAGCATGTTAGCAAAAAGACGAATCATCAAAGCAAAAGGTTTGGTGAACACGCCGAAGAACTCAATCAGAGGCATCATAGGTACTGGTACCTTCAGCCACCACGGTACTTCCGGCCAAAATATATCTTTCCAATATAGTTTCGTGCCGAACAGATTCACCATCAAGAACGTGCAAACAGCCAGTACCATAGTCACGGCAATATTGGCGGTCACGTTGGCACCTCCGGGAAAAATGGGAATCAGTGCCATGATGTTGTTGAGAAAGATAAAAAAGAAAGCAGTCAGTAAGTAAGGAGAAAACTTCCGGTACTTCGGCCCCACACAACTCTTTATCACATCATCATTCACCATCATGATAAACATTTCCATGAATCCCACGAAACCACCCGGTGCAGCACTGCCCTTTTCCAAAGGATGTTTCCGGTACCAGCGTGCCACACCCAACACAATGACCACCAACAGCACACTATTGAACAACAACGCAAAAACCACCTTTGTGATAGAAAAGTCCCACGGACGCACCTGATTGCCGTCAGCATCGTATTCCACCAGTTTCCCTTCGTATTTGCTTCCATCGGGA
Organism: uncultured Bacteroides sp.; assembly: GCA_964413805.1. GTDB lineage: Bacteria > Bacteroidota > Bacteroidia > Bacteroidales > Bacteroidaceae > Bacteroides. The sequence goes on from CAYPUJ010000010.1 coordinate 5,748, forward strand.
GCTATGGACAAGCCTTCGTAAGAGCCGTTGTTCTCTTCCAAACGGGCGGACGAAAATACATGCCAACCAGTCATTTTGCTATAGACAATGATGGGTAGCGGAATCGTAATGTGGGTATCTCCCCAATTCGTTATATGCCACTCATAAGCATCGCCAATATGACCGAATACTATTTCCTTCACGTCCACAGTATTTTCTTCCTCTTCGGGCGCGTCACTCAATGTGACACCGGCCTCCGTTTGCATGACCACAGCATCGACTGCGGCTTCGGCGGGAAGCCCTCCCCACATGCCACATATCAATAATGCCAATCCGGCCAAAATATTACGCATTCGTTTCATTACATTTTTTATTTTTTGCATCCCCGGCCTTCCGTTCGTACCGAAAGAAGAACCATGAATCAAATATCAAATACAGCAGATAGTTAACAACAAACATGAGCAGAAATGCCTTGATTCCCTTATCTGCCACCATACAGTACACTACCATTATAATGAGTGAAAACACCAGGTGCATCACCCTCATCAACAGATAGACCTGTGGCAATCGGCGCGGAACTTTCCTGCGGTACATTTCAACCATACTGGTTGCAAACATTCCAAAAGCAAAGAAAAAAAGAGGAATCAATGAATAACCTCTGAAACAGTGGTCGGGAAAATAGTGGAAATAAGCACAACTTACCCCCACGACCAACATCGTCAACAATGCGGCCTGCCACACATATCTCCATTTGATTACACTGTTATTCACTCTTTCGTATTCCAATAGGATTCAACTACCGTTTTTTCTTTCTACTCACGCTCAATCTACACAGACCGAAACATTGTTATGGTTCATTTCTATAAATCCGCCCCGAATGTCTTGCACGTGTTCCTCTCCGTCTTGAGTGACATAGGACAATTGCCCGGCTTTCAATACGGAAGCCACAGGAGCATGACGGGGCAATATGGTAAACATCCCGACCAAACCGGGCAAAGTCACACTTTCTACTTCTCCGTCAAACAGTTCCTTTTCCGGCGATACGACATTTAAATGCAATCCTTTCATAATAATATAAGCGTATTTATAAATAGAAACAATCAACTAAAACATATCTCAGTTGCTTTCTCCTGTACCTCAAGACATTCACAGGTTTGTGTACCCTACCGGCTTAGCTTACCCGCTTTGCCTGTTCCAGCAACTTCTCACCCTTTGCGATGGCTTCTTCAATGGTTCCTACATTCAAGAAAGCCGGTTCGGGTAAATAGTCCACTTCACCATCCAGAATCATCTTGAATCCCTTGATGGTGTCCTCAATGGAAACCATTGTGCCCGGCACGCCCGTAAACTGTTCGGCCACGGCAAAAGGTTGCGACAAGAAACGCTGTACGCGACGCGCACGATTCACCAATGTACGGTCGGCTTCCGAAAGTTCTTCCATACCCAAGATAGAAATGATGTCCTGCAATTCCTTGTTACGCTGCAGAATTTGCTTCACACGCTGTGCCACGTCATAGTGTTCCTGACCTACTACATGCGGATCCAAAATTCGGGAAGTAGATTCCAACGGGTCTACAGCCGGATATATGCCCAGTTCCGTAATCTTACGGCTCAACACCGTCGTTGCATCCAGGTGGGTGAAGGTGGTGGCAGGTGCAGGGTCGGTCAAGTCATCGGCCGGCACATATACGGCCTGCACCGAAGTGATGGATCCGTTGCGCGTGGAGGTGATACGCTCCTGCATCGCACCCATCTCCGTGGCCAGTGTAGGCTGATAACCTACGGCAGAAGGCATACGGCCCAACAAGGCAGAAACCTCGGAACCGGCTTGCGTGAAACGGAAAATGTTGTCGATGAAGAACAGAATATCCCGCGGCCCATCCGTTTCAGACCCTTGGTCACGAAAAGATTCGGCCACCGTCAGTCCCGACAGCGCCACCGACTGACGTGCGCCGGGCGGTTCGTTCATTTGGCCGAATATCAGCGTCACTTGCGATTTGGCCACTTCATCGTAATCTACTTTCGACAAGTCCCACTCGCCTTTTTCCATGCTTTCCTTGAAAGCCTCGCCGTAGCGGATGACACCCGACTCTATCATTTCCCGCAACAGGTCATTACCTTCGCGGGTACGCTCGCCTACTCCTGCAAACACGGAGAATCCGTGCTGCTTCTTGGCAATGTTGTTAATCAGTTCCTGAATGAGCACTGTCTTGCCCACACCGGCACCTCCGAATAAACCAATCTTACCACCCTTGCTGTAAGGTTCCAACAGGTCGATGACCTTGATGCCCGTGTAAAGTACTTCCTGAGTAGTGGTCAAATCTTCGAATTTGGGCGGTTCGCGGTGGATGGGATAAGCCCCCGCGCGATCCAGTTCCCGCATACCGTCAATGGAGTCGCCCACGACATTCATCAGGCGACCTTTGATTTGATCACCTACAGGCATCGTGATGGATCCTCCCAACGGGCGGACTTTCATGCCCCTCTGCAAGCCATCCGTGCTGTCCATAGCCACGGTACGCACTGTGTTTTCACCGATGTGCTGTTGTACTTCCACAATCAGCCTCTTTCCGTTCGGCCTTTTTATTTCCAGCGCGTCATGAATGCTCGGCAGTGTAAAGTCTCCTTTCGAGCCCTCAAAATAGACATCAACGACAGGACCGATGACCTGTGAAATATGTCCGACAATTTGTAACATAAGCTATCTTTTATTATTAAATTATATTCAGCGACTAAGTATTATATGACATTCTTTTTTGACTACGCAAATGTAGAAATAATCTGCGTAACCTTGTTCTTTTATATAGGATTTTTTGAACAAAAAATACTCTTTTGAACGATTTGCTCCCTAATTAGAACAAAATGATACAGAAACGACAACATCGTTTAACAGCGGTTAACGGAGCAGATAGGCTTTACCCTTTCAACGAGTCAATCGTTTTCGGCTGTCAATACACCTCTATCCGAGCCGCTGCACGCTTCGCCTTGTCCCGCAAAGCATCCATGTCGCTTCCCAACGGCGCATAACACAACACCACCCCCATCCGGCGGTTTACCCGTGTGACCGGTTTGCCGAATATACGCAGGTAAGTATCTTCTTCCCCGGCCACCGTTTCCATGCCCCGATAGCGGGGTGGTTCCTGACCGGCAATTTGTGAAAGGATGACGGCACTTGCCCCCATACGTTCCGGTTTGATACTGGGAATGGGCCATCCCAGCACGGCTCTCAAATGGAGCTCGAATTCGTTCAGGTTCTGCGTGCCGGCCAATGTCACCATGCCCGTATCATGCGGACGGGGAGAAAGTTCCGAAAAATAAACGCCATGTTCATGACTGAGAAAAAACTCCACGCCCCAAAGTCCGGCACCGGTCAGCGCACGGGTCACTTTCCCGGCCATTTCCTGTGCTTCTTTCAAGTGAGCCGGGTGAATGCTTACCGGCTGGAAGCTTTCACGATAATCCCCTCCTTTCTGGACATGCCCGATGGGAGGGCAGAACAAGGTAGGACCATCTTTCTGGGTGACAGTAAGCAAGGTAATTTCGCAATCGAAGTGGACGAATTCTTCCACGATCACTTCCTTGATATCCCCCCGGCTACCGCTGCATCCATATACCCAGGCATGTTCCAAGTCATCGGCAGTATGTACCAACGACTGTCCCTTACCCGAAGAAGACATCAACGGCTTCACCACGCAGGGGAAACCAATCTGCGCGGCCGCTTCCTTCAGCTCATCCAGTGATTTGGCATAGAAGTAACGGGCGGTCTTCAGTCCCAGTTCCTTGGCAGCCAGGTCCCGGATGGCTTTCCTGTTCATTGTATAGTTGACGGCACGGGCACTTGGCACCACTTGTATACCTTCCCGTTCGAAGTCGTACAGCCGCTCCGTACGGATGGCTTCAATCTCCGGCACGATGATGTCGGGACAATGTTTGTGTACTACTTTCTCCAGCGCGTCGCCGTCCAGCATGTCAAACACTTCGCACTCGTCTGCCACCTGCATGGCAGGCGCATGGGCATACGAATCGCACGCCACAATGTACCGCCCTTTCCGCTGGGCAGCTATCACAAACTCCTTTCCCAGTTCACCGGAACCTAACAATAAGATTTTCTTCATTGTATGTTATTTAATCGTTATACATTTGCACAAAGCTTCAACACTCTTCTTCCTACATATATAATGTCAAATCTCATATTTTTCTGTAGAACTCATGTCTTTCAGCCACAAACTTACGTAAAATCGGTGAGATAATAACAGAAAACACGCTATTTAAATAATAAGAGCCAAATTTTAAGCCATTGGGGAGATGGTACGGAAACCCGTAAACCATTGCACTTGCCAGCAGGCTTTGTTCGGGATAATTCCACTGCCGACAAATTGCTTGTTACAATTATTATCCTTATGTTTGCATAACCAACCTGCAATACAAAGACGTTTATGAAACTTTATATCTTTAATCCCGATGCCGACATGGCCCTGGCCAACAACAGCGAGAACTACATTCCCCCTGCCTCCATACGTCGAATGACGGAAGACCTGGCCCTATTGCCCGTTTGGTACGCACAACCGGGCAGTGCCGTACTGGCTCCTTCTGCTTATAACACCGACTACTTAAAGCTGTTGAAACAACTGTTTCCCATCCAGGTGGAACTGGTGACACTTCCCGAACTGCCCAATTATGCCCATGCGCAGGTAATGCCTTGGGGATGGTCGCCTGCCTTGCGCAAACGGCTTCTGAAAAGTGGCATCAGGGAACACCGCCTGCCTTCTTCCGATGACATTGACGAGTACAGGGAGTGGGCTTCGCGCGAATACAGTGCCAGCTTCGGACAAAAGATAGCCCAACAGCACCTGGAACATACATGCGGTGAACACTTCCCGGTCAACGAAGAACTGTTCAACCGGCTGGAAACATTGTATGCCGACAAGGTCAAAGGTGCTTGCGTGCTCAAACCGTTCTGGTCCGGCAGCGGGAAAGGATTGTGCTGGTGTTGGAACGGATTGACCAAAACGGCGATGAACTGGGCCAAACGTGAGATACGTGAGCACGGTGGCTTCATCATGGAGCCAATCTACAACAAGGTGGAAGACTTTGCCATGGAGTTTTATTCAAACGGTCAAGGACGGATCCTGTTCACCGGCTATTCCAGCTTCACCACCGATGCAAAAGGAGGATACCGCAACAGCACGTTGGCTCCGGATGCCCTCATCGAGAACCGGATTTGCCGATACGTCCCCCTACCCGTGCTGATACGCATCCGGGAACAGGTACAACAAGAACTTGAGCAATGCTATTCTTTCTTCTATACAGGGCCTGTCGGCGTGGACATGATGGTGTGCAAACTGACTCTCGCTTCCGGTTATGCCATCCATCCGCACGTCGAAGTCAACCTGCGCATGACAATGGGCATGGTGGCCCACCAGTTCTACGACCGCTTCGTAACTCCCGGGATGGAGGGACGCTTCTACATTGAAAACTATTCTTCCCCACAGGCATTGCAGGAAAAGCGCACGTTGGACATACGCGAACATCCTCTGAAGATGAAAAAAGGCAAAATGCTGTCCGGCTGCCTGGAGTTGGTGCCCGTCACTCCCAAGAGTTGCAGCCGTGCCTACGTCATTGTGGGATAAGGTACGCAGCATCCTGTTCCTCAAGGAAACAAGGTGGACTCTCATTGCCATAACGATCCACAGCCGTAACAGCAAAATAACGGCAAGTCGTCCAAGGGCGAACAGGGGCATAGATAAATTCGGTTTCACGAACACGGGATGACAGGATATTGGCCGGGTCATCGGTATCCACAGGATAGGTTTCGGAGCCATACACCACATAGGTTGGAGCATTCAGCGCATCGTTATCAGTGGCCGGTTGCCAACTCAGTTTCCAATAACCGGGTTTCAGTTCTTCTTTGTGCAAGCCGGAAGGTGACGTGGGCGGAATGCTGTCCAGCCACAACATGGCAGGCTGCAGGGCAGGAGCCGTATAGAACTGCTCTGCCAGGAGATCATACAGTCCTTGCGTATTGTCCATCAGATATTTTGCCCGGTAGTGGGCTTCGCCATCCAACCGGTGGGAACGGAGGAAACGGATTTGCCGTTCCACTTCGTCCACACTCCAGTTGCCTTCCGCAGGGTCGAGGAAATAAATGCCCAGTCCGGGAACCACCTGCCGCCCGTTGCACTGCTCCTTCCAGTCAAGCGCAAACGGATAAAAACTGTTGCCCCGGAAGTACATCATGGGATAGACCTGATCCTGTATGCCTTCGCCAAGCCACCCCTGCACATCCTGATACACCGCATGGAAAGCGTTCCACCCGCGCGACGAATAGCGCGATGTGTCGCGGTACTTCCCCACGGGACAAGTGCTGACCTTGACCCACGGCTTGAGATCCTTGACCCCGTGGTAGAGATAACGCACAATCTCGGTAAGGTTGTCACGCCTCCACTGTTCCAGGCTGCGTCCTTTCCCATACTTCTGGAAGTCATAATGGTCGGGAAAGCGGGTACCCCGTTCCGGATAGCGCAAGAAGTCGAAGTGTACGCCGTCAATATCATATCGTTCCACCACCTCGCGCACCAGGGCCATCAGATACTCCTTGGTCTGCGGATGGCCGGGATTCAAGAAATACTCCCGTTTGTAAGGTACACAGATGTCCGGATTCCGCTTGGTGACGGACGCTTTTCCCAAGGATGCCACATGCCGACGGTTGCCCAGCGGCAGAGCCACCATCCAGGCATGGCATTCCATGCCACGCTTGTGGCATTCCTCTATGACAAACGCAAGCGGGTCATAACCGGGGTCTCTTCCGGTCTCTCCGGTCAGGATGGAATTGAAGGGTTCAATGTCCGAAGGGTACAATACATCGCCCCTGGTGCGTGTCTGAAACAGAACCGTATTGAAATGGGCGGCTTTCAGTTTGTCCAATATCTCGATAAGTTCGGCTTGCTGCTTACGGATGGTGGCGGGCGAAGTGACCCGTGTGCGGGGCCAGTCAAGTCCGTAGACAGCCGTGAGCCACGCTGCCCGCACTTCATGCTTGGGAGACCGGGCTGCCAAAGGCAATAGCAGCAAGCACGACAAAAGATTGAGAATAAACCGTTTCATATATCAGGCGCATTGTGATGGTAGAAGTATAACACTTGATTTCTGTTGCTTTTCTTAGGCGAAGATAGGCAAAAGAGTTGGGAATATTGTACGTTTTCTTGAAAACTGCTACATTTGCCCCCGAAAGAGAGAAAAGAAAAAAGACAGTATGATTACATTTACACTTTGCCTGCTGGCGTTGGTGACCGGCTATTTCTTCTACGGTCGCTTTCTGGAACGCATTTTCGGGCCGGACGACCGCAAGACTCCTGCGTTGACCCACGCAGACGGTATGGACTACATCCCGTTACCCACGTGGAAGGTTTTCATGATACAATTTCTGAACATCGCCGGGCTGGGACCCATCTTCGGAGCTATCCTAGGGGCTAAGTTCGGCACATCTTCCTACCTTTGGATTGTGCTGGGCAGCATATTTGCCGGAGCCATGCACGACTATATGTCAGGGATGCTTTCGTTGCGGCACAACGGCGAAAGTCTGCCCGAACTCATCGGCCGTTACTTGGGCACTGCCACAAAGCAAATCATGCGTGTCTTCACCGTTATCCTGATGGTACTGGTCGGAGCCGTGTTCGTGGCGGGTCCTGCGGGACTGTTAGCCAACCTCACTCCGGAAGCACTTGACACTACGTTTTGGATTATCGTAGTGTTTCTCTACTACATCCTTGCCACTTTGCTCCCCATCGACAAAATCATCGGCAAGATTTATCCCCTGTTTTCCATAGTCTTGTTGTTCATGGTAGTCGGCATTCTGGTGATGCTTTATGTGTACCACCCGACTCTGCCCGAGCTGTGGGAAGGATTGGACAACACGCACCCCGATGCAGCCACCCTGCCCATCTTTCCCATCATGTTTGTCAGCATCGCGTGTGGAGCCATCAGCGGCTTTCATGCCACACAAAGCCCTTTGATGGCGCGGTGCATGACCAGCGAACGGCATGGGCGTCCCGTCTTCTATGGTTCAATGATTACCGAAGGCATCGTCGCACTCATTTGGGCGGCGGCAGCCACCTGCTTTTTCCACGAAAACGGTATGGGCGAAAGTAACGCAGCCGTCATCGTGGACAGAATCACCAAGGAATGGTTGGGAGTAGTGGGCGGTGTACTGGCCATATTGGGTGTGATTGCCGCACCCATCACCACCGGCGACACGGCATTCCGCTCGGCACGCCTCCTCGTGGCCGACTTCCTAAAGTTGGACCAGCAGTCCATCCTCAAACGTCTGTACATCTGCATCCCCATGTTTGCAGTAGCCGTGGGCCTGCTGATTTACAGCCTGCGCGATGCGGATGGGTTCAACATGGTATGGCGGTATTTCGCATGGGCCAACCAAGCCTTGTCGGTGTTCACCCTGTGGGGAGTGACGGTTTACCTGGTGAAAGCCAAAGGTGGACGTTACTTCTACGTTTCCTATCTGCCCGCATTGTTCATGACGGCTGTATGCACGGCCTACATCTGCGTGGCACCCGAAGGACTGGGCTCCACACCGGAAAAGTCGTTTGGCATCGACCCGTCTCAGGCACCCGTCATCGGCATTGCGGCAGCGGTGGTAGCGGCCGTATGGTTCAATGTCTGGTATTTCAAGACGGCCAAGAAGCATTGAAACAAGGAATGGTTTTCCCCGGATAAGTCGCGAGGTTTCCCCGTTTTTCTTTTGCAATGATTTCATGCATGTAATCCAATTACTGGATACAGGTATGGAACGCGCTGGATACAGGCATTGCATTTGTTCGGTACAGGCACGGAGCACGCTCGGTACAGGTATCCGACAAATGGGGTACATTACATTGATTATCAGCTTGTATTATCGTCCCTAAAGGTCTTTAAATGCTAATGCTTGGAATAGGTTGAGAAGATTGAGTGAAAGACTCTTGAGAGAAGGTGCGGGTTTATATATACAGTCAGCCCTTGAAAAAGAAGCCGGACAGCGGATGTTGACTCCGAAGCTGTCCGGCTTTTCCTTTACGTTCTATCTTTTTCGTTACAGCGTTACGCCCGTCTTGAAGATGGCGATTTCCTTATAACCTTTCTTTTCGTTGTTGACCGGTTCTCCACTTGCCACGCGGATTACGTAGTCGATGAACCGCTCACATGTCTTTTCCATGGGTTCGTCCTCTACGATTACGCCTGCATTGAAGTCAATCCATCCCGGCTTGTTGTGAGCCAGTGCGGAATTGGTGGAGATTTTCATGGTCGGTACGAACGTACCGAACGGTGTGCCGCGTCCGGTGGTGAAGAGTACGATGTGACATCCGCAGGAAGCACTATCATCTTCTGCCATCTTAGTTTTGAGAACATCATGCATAAAGAATTTCTAAGATACTCTCCGCCAATGTTGAATCATAAATGCGTATGGCATTATTTTCATCGGTGTTGTAACCGAGATAGTTGACACTGCCATACCATATCAAAGATTTGTCAATGATTGCAATATCTATAGCCAATGAATCATTAGTCCTGATACTGGCTCCTATTTCTTTTAGCCTTTCTTCCTTTTCCAAATTGTTTTTGATAAAAGTAACAACCTCCGTACCTCGCGCAGATAAATCTTTTAACATGTCAAGTATAGATGAATGTTTGGCAAACCAGAGTTTTGTTGCAGAAATAATAACTGAACGTTTTGCACGAAACAAATCCTTGAAGAATTCATTTTGGTATGTATGCCCATTAAAAATAACGTTGTGACTTTCGTTGAATAAATCCATCGGTGTGCTTGAATGTATCTGATACCCCACTGATGCATATCCCCGTAGCCTGCGCTTGTACATAACATTGCACATCGGTACACGGATGTCAATATAGTCGTAAATCCGGACTTCTCTTTTGCCCGGATATTCCCGATGCAAGCGACCGGCATATTGCGCGACGATGCCTTTCCAAGAAACGGGCAAGGCCAGGAATAAAGTATCCAACCGAGGATAGTCGAAACCTTCACCCACATATTTCCCAGTCGCCACTATGACAAATGGTTCTTCAGGAGAAATATTCTGCAGATGTTCTTTTTTCTGACGCTTTTCCTTTGCCGATTCAGAACCGACAAGGGTAACGACGTGTTTGTAATGGGAACTCAAGGCATCTGCCAATGCTTCAACATGGGCGGTAAGGCTGGTCAGCACAATGGGAGAACGTCCTTCTTTTAAAGACTTACACACATCGTCTGTTATGAATCTGTTTCTGTTTTCATCTTCAGCCATTTTCTGAACCATCCGTGCATAAGTGGATTTTTCGTCTGTCAACTCTCTATAAAAAGTGAAACGGGGGACTAGAAGACGTGTGAATGTCTGGGATACCATCTGAGCCTTTGCATCTGCCGAATATCGGATAGGCCCACATTGCATAAATATGATGGGTTGGTGCCCGTCCTTACGGATAGAGGTGGCCGTTAGCCCATATACATAACGGGCATTGGCATACTTCAATATCCGCTCGAAGTTTACCGCCGATACATGATGGCATTCGTCCACAATCAGCATTCCATAATCCCGGACAAAAGTCTTCACAGTGTTATCTTTCAGGCATGACTGCATTAGGGCTATGTCAATTTTACCATGCAATGAATTTTCCTTGGAATCCAATGTTCCAAACGGCGAAAAGACCTTTTTACGACCTCGTTTTGGGGGAAGGTTATCTTCCGCAAAATCTATTTCCAAGAAATCTTCCAAGCGGGACTTCCATTGGTCCAACAAAGCTTTGGTATGTACGAGTATCAGCGTGTTTACTTTCCGTTCCGCAATCAAACCGATAGCAGTGACCGTCTTGCCAAACGCAGTAGTGGCATTCAATATACCATTGTCATGGGCTATCAGACTGGCTATAGCTGCCTTCTGTTCTTCACGAAGTTCGCCCTTAAACTTTACGGTTATGTTTTCTCCATGATTGGTTTTATCTTTAATATGATAAGTGATTTTGTTATCTTCTAAAAGACTAATGACTGCATCATCACATCCACGGGGCAGGGAGATATAATCCTCTTCTATATCGGCACATGAAATGATACGGGGAATGTTATAGGTTGACAGGCGCATTCCTTGCCTGGCATAAAAATCCGGGTTCTTGAATGATGCAATCCGTTTCAGATGGTTGACAACCCTTGCTGAAAATCCCAACAAAGGAATGTACAACATATTGGAACGTATGAGGATGAGACTAGCAGGAAAATCATCACGCGTAATCTTTTGAGGCATCGGAACCTCCCACGGTTTGGATTCACTGGTAGTAGACAACCCACCCAGTTCTGAAGCTGTTCCATGCTTTGCCAATAATGTGTCAACCATTGTTTCGGAAACCCGTTTTATCTGGAGCAGATAATCCCATTGGTCCTCGTAAACCATAAAGTTCTCGTCCATAAATACACTGTTCCCCTCTTTACGGGCTTTGCCTTGCAGGGGCAATGCTAGCAGATTCCCGAATCCACCATCCGGCAACCTATCTTGATTGGGGAAGAAACGGTCATATGATTTGAATGTCATCCGTCCGTCGCGTTCCATCGCTTCCGTCAATATCGTATTTCCCAGCCTCCGTACTTTGGATGCAGGCAGCGGCTGTTCAAAGAATATCCATACATGTGCGCCATTTCCGGAACGGGAGCGTTCGATGGAACAAGGGATATCCCAATCTTTGCATACTCCAACATACGCCAACACATCTTTCTTATATCCATGTTCGCAGGACTTGTCATCAAAATCCGCACATAGGAAATTGCAAATGTTGTCCGTAAGAATGGTGTAAACACCGATTACATCCAGCCCGTCCGGACTTTTCCCTTCGAGATGACGGTATATATCTTCATATTCCAAGGGTTTGAACAATCTGTTGGGGCATTCTGCACATTTATATCTTTTTTTGTTGCATAACAGTCTGTCCCATTCGTTCCGGCATACCGGCTGATAACCCGACTTCCCGCTCGTCCTGCTGTACCATCTCCGCGCAAACACGTCCTCGCGTCCCTTGAACAAATTTCGGAACATATCGACTTTTTCTTCCAAAGACAGATGCTGCCTTATGGCAGGTGGCGTCTTGAAGATTTTTTTGCTATCTAACAATGCCTGCAACCTGCCTATTTCCTTATGAAGATGTTCATTCTCCTTAAGAAGTTCGTTGTATGCAGCCGACAATTCTTGGTATGTAAGCCGTTTTTCCATATTATTCAAAGCAACGGTGTCATATATAAAGGCAAGAACACGATACCGTTCTCTACTTCCATGTCCTTATTATGAATTACTAAAGTGCCAGAATATCACGTTTCGTTTTATCCACCTTTTCAAAATCCTTGGTTTCCACATACTTCAAGACTGCTTGCGGCATACCTCCTACAACCAGGTATTGCCGGAAACAGTCCATGATCCGGCGATGAAAAGTCCCCATCGGCAAATGTCGGTCAAACTGCATCCGTATATATGGCATCAACATTTCATCCCCCACTGCCCACAAAAATTCTTCAAAATCCATAGGAAACATCTCGATGGCATATTCTTCGGAAGGCAGCACATGATGCCCCTGACATTCTTTTTGATGGAAACAAGCGAACAGGTCTCAATATAATTGCAGTGAAGGTCGGCCACCAGATGTTTGATGGCTGCACAGGCACGGAGACAAAATTGTACTTCATTGAATATAACCAAAGAATGGAACCTTTTCATCTTTCCGTAACGGATTTCTTGTGCTTACACAGGCACAACAAGGTGTCCTTCGAGTAACCCGAAAGCCTTGCCCCCGATTGTCTTTCCGAAGTCGGACAACCTGAATAATGGGCAAAATTTTCCATAAGGCAAAGATAATACTTCGGATGAATTATCTGTAGTTCATTTACTTTTTACCAAAAGAAATATTGACAACCCTTACACACCGGAGAATGCCAGTCACGACCGGACTGCATTCAGGATGAAAGTAGTGGCACCGATGGTCACAATGGCTCCGTCC
>CAYPUJ010000010.1:18846-33594 GCA_964413805.1 uncultured Bacteroides sp.
CCGGACTGCATTCAGGATGAAAGTAGTGGCACCGATGGTCACAATGGCTCCGTCCTCAATGCGGACACGGTCTTTGTCACCTAGAATTTCATTATTCAGAAAAGTTCCTGTCAAGCTGGGTGCATCCCGCAGGATATACGTCAGGCTTCCATCCGCCTTATTGCGCTGCACCCGCAAGATGCAATGCCGGCGATCCATGCTCATGTCAGAGGTCTCAATGGGAATGTCTACCACAGTTCCCGTGCTATGCCGCCCAATCACATTGTCCCCTTCCTTTAAAGGAAACACTTGCTTGTAGCCAAACACATTCTCAATGACCGTTATCTGTCCCACATCGTTCCGCACTGCTTCTTCGCTGTTTTCTTTCTTAGGCAACTTGCTGCCCAACCGGATGCTGAACTGTTTTTTGCAATGGCTGCACACAAACACTAACGATTGCCCTTCGGCGTACTTTGTTTCATCAAAGGTCAGATAGTTTTCACATTTAGGACACCGGATTCGCTTCATTGCCTCATTGTTTTAAAACCCATGCAGATTCGTAAGCTTTGTTTTGGCGGATTTGTTTCAAGGCGCGATAAGCCGCTTCCTGTGTATCAAACGACTGGATGCTCACCCGCATCTTTCCTCCGCCAATCAGGGCTTGTGCTCCTTCGAAACCATCTTTCACCAACCGGGCCGCCATAGCCTCTGCATCTTTGGCAGTCCCCACACTGGCCACGATGATGTGGTAGCGGGGAGTTGCCACCGTAGCCGGCGCAACGGTGCGGGCAGTGGTTTCGGACGGCTTCTCCTGATTCGCTTTCACCTCTTTCGCGGCAGCGGGAGTGTCAGACTTTGAGCTTGTTGATACTTGCTTGGATTGTTCCTTGACATTCTGATCCTTGTCTTTGTTTCTATCCTTTTTATCTTGCATGCCATTCAGTGCAAGCGGTGTGATGGCTAACGACTGTTTTTCGATTTTTCCAAACAGTTCTTCAGGCATAAGGAGTGCATAGTTCTCCTTCACCACACCGGTGTTCTCTACCGGCATTGACAGCAGAAAAAAGAGCAGCACTGCCGCCACCATTGCCACGGCATTGGACAGGTAAGCACGCTTGCGACGCACGTTGCGATGTCCGTGCCTTGCCGGGACATCAGACGACGGCTGCACGGAAGGCGAGGAAGCGCAGGGTGTCGGACTTACCGCAAGTTCTTCTATCGCGAAACTCTCCATGCCATAAAAAGCCGGAGTGACCACCTTGTCATCGTATGGAACAAATTCATACGTTTCATGAATCGAATAGCGCAATTCGCCCACATTGGGCAAATTGGCCTTTCCTTCCTCGTGGAGAATGGCAAGCAGGTCTTTCACCCGGTGTTCCACCATCTTCGTGGCATCCGGAAAACTTGTGCCATACGTAGCCATGTAGGACTGCACCAGCACCCCGTCATTTATCTTCAGCTGCGGGTTGAAACCAATGATACGTGTGGGCGGAAGGAACAGGTTCTCTTCCGGTACCAGCCTTGCAGGCACGTGATGAGCCACAAAACCACCCAAGCCGGGAACAATCACGCAATCGTTCTCCAACAGCAATATCTCTATGTGTCGAGCTAATTCAATCATGCTGCAAAAATAGAAGAATTCCCGGACATAAACGAACCTTCCCCGCTTTTTCTTGGCAAAAGAACACGGTTTTTCATTCAGCCTTTACCTTGAACGATAAAAGAAACACCTCAGACAGTGCTTCCGGCATTAAAAAAATTCCTATTTTTGCAGCGAACAAAACAATAGGAACAATGAACTACATACAGACTGAAATTGATGGAGTTTGGGTGATAGAGCCCAAAGTGTTTGCCGATGCCCGTGGATATTTCATGGAGGCTTTCAAAGAAGAAGAATTCAAAGCCCACGTGGGCGATGTCCATTTCGTACAGGACAATGAGTCGAAGTCCTCATTCGGCGTGCTGCGGGGTTTGCACTATCAGAAGGGCGAATACAGCCAGGCCAAACTGGTGCGAGTCATCAAAGGAAAAGTGCTGGACGTGGCCGTAGACCTGCGGAAGTCCTCCCCCACTTTCGGAAAATACGTCAGCATCGAACTGAGCGAAGAGAACAAAAGGCAGTTCTTCATTCCGCGCGGGTTTGCCCACGGTTTTCTGGTGCTGAGCGACGAGGCCATCTTCACCTACAAAGTGGACAACGTATATGCTCCCCAGGCCGAAGCCTCCATCCGCTACAACGACGCAACCATCGGCATTGACTGGCCGATACCCACCGAACAACTCCTGCTGTCCGAAAAGGACGGGCACGGTGTTTCATTCCAAGACGCAGACCATTTCGAATAAACCATGAAGAAGTACCTGAAAACACTGCTGCTGTTTGCGGGCATTTCCGCCGGACTGTCACTGCCTGCCCAGGAAAAAGTAGAGGGACTGTTCCGCACCGGCATTCCGCTGGACTCCATCCGCCTGAGCGACCCGTGCATCCTGGCCGACAGTGCCACCCGGACATACTACATGACGGGCACGGGCGGACTGTTGTGGAAAAGCCCCGACCTGAAGCTGTGGGAAGGTCCCTACCGGGTAGCCATGACCGACCCCGATTCGTGGATGGGGCCGCGTCCGGAGATTTGGGCTGCCGAACTGCATTCCTACCGGGGCAAGTACTACTACTTTGCCACCTTCACCAACAACGCCATCCGGATAGACTCGGTGGGCGGCAACATCATTCCAAGAAGGGCCTGCCACGTGCTGGTGAGCGACCGCCCCGACGGCCCCTACCGCCCCATGAACACGCCCACCTACCTGCCCGCTGACAAGCCGACACTCGACGGGACTTTCTGGACAGACTCCGACGGCAAACCCTATATGGTATATTGCCACGAATGGTTGCAGAACAACAACGGCACCGTCGAGAAAATAGCCCTGAAGCCCGACCTGAGCGGCACGGAAGGCGAAAGCAAGCTGCTCTTCCGTGCCAGCGACTCGCCCTGGAGCCGCGAGGTGGTAGACGGAAAGCTCGGTCCCAACCGCGTGACCGACGGGCCGTGGCTGTTCCGCACCGGCACGGGACGGCTGGGAATGCTGTGGACAAGCTGGATACACAAAGACTACGTGCAGGGTGTCGCCTATTCGGAAAGCGGCACATCAGACGGCCCGTGGGTGCAGGAAGAGCAGCCCGTCACCCCACCCAACTTCGGGCACGGCATGTTGTTCCGGACACTGGACGGACGCTGGCTGATGTCGGTACACAGCCACCTGGACGTGAACGGGCACTACGTGCGGATTCCGCACCTGTTTGAGGTGGACTTGTCGGGAGACAGGCTGGAGGTGGGGGCACCCTACAAGCCCTGACGGGGGAGCGATGCTCAGTTGCCGTCCACCTGCCTGCGGAAGACAACCGGTGACATCCCACTGTGCCGCTTGAAGAACTTGCCGAACGATGACTGGTCGCTGAAGCAAAGCAGTTCGGCCACGTCCTGCACCGACAGGTTAGGGTTGCGCAGGCTGACTTTGGCCTCGCTCATCAGCAGTTCGTTCAGGATGGTGCTGCCCGTCTTGCCGTAAAGACGCTTCAGGGCGGCCGAAAGCGTATCGGCATTCACACCCATGCGGGCGGCATACCACCCCACTTCGTGATGCTCGCGACAGTGCATGTGGGCCAGGCAGAGGAAATGCGAGGCTGCATTTTTCCATTGCGTCTTTCCACCCCAGGAAGGGGAAGCCTGCTGCCGGGCGAACACAATGTTCCACAACTCATACTGCCAGGCACAAACCAGCGTCTGCAACAGTTCGCGGCGGAAGTAGTGGCTCCCTTCCTCCAGCACAGACACCATTACGTCCTCCAACTGCCACAGCCGGCGGGCCTCGCCCTCACACAGAGTCAAAAAGGGGCTTTGGGCAAAGGAAATCATCCCTCTTGAAATCTTGGACTGGAGCGGGGTGGAACCTTCCATGAAGAAATGCTGCTCCACAACCACGAAGCAGGCGCGGAAGTGACCGGGGAAGGTAACATCGTCCCACCCGTAACCATCCAGGAAATCGACATACACCGGGGCCTCAAACCCCAGCCGTTCACCATTGACCGTCATGCGGAGTTCGCCCTCACGCACGTTCAGGAAAGCATGCCAATGCGCCTGTATTTTCTCGTGGTGCAGGCAAAGCCCCCTACCCTCCATGAGCACCATTGCCATGTTGTCCCCGTATGCACACACGGACATACGCACCTCCTCGGACAGACGGCTGCGAAACCAGGTGGTCACTTCTTCTTTAAATCCTGTCATAGCATACATACTCTTTTTCTTTCCGGTTAAACTTCATCGGTCATGCGATAGGAGCCGTAGCATCCTGTCCCCATTGCCCACGCGAAAATAGCGCAAGACTGTCACCCCCAAAACCTTTTTCTGACTTATTAGGACTATTAAAGAAAAAAAACAGTAACACCCGCTTTCAGACGAATCATAACGGGATTGGGACGAGAACGGCCGCAAGGATGTCGCGTAACTTTGCGCCGATTTTTTCCAACAGTTACTTCAAAAACAGACAAAGATGAAGAGAATGAAAAGACTTATCCGACAAGCAAGCCTGTGCAGCACGGCACTGCTGGCCTTCGCCGCCTGCAAGGAATCCCCGCAGCAAACCGCCGGGGGAAATTATAAGACACTGGCCGTAAGTCCGACAGACCGTACCCTGACGCGCGAATACACTGCCGTTGTCGAAGGACGGCAGAGCGTGGAGGTGCGTCCGCAGGTGAGCGGCACCATCACCGAAGTATGCATCGACGAGGGAGCCAAAGTGCACAAGGGGCAGCCCATGTTCATCATCGACCAGGTGCCCTACCAGGCGGCACTGGAAACAGCCGTGGCCAACGTGAAGAGCGCCGAGGCCGGCGTAGCCACCGCCCGCATGACGGCAGAAAGCCGCAAGGTGCTGTTCGACAAGGAAGTGGTGTCTGCCTTCGACCTCCAGACGGCACAGAACTCTCTGCTCGAAGCCGAAGCCGCCCTGGCTCAGGCACGTGCACAGGAGACCAGCGCACGGAACGACCTTTCCTACACCGTGGTCAAGAGTCCGACAGACGGCGTGACGGGCATGTTGCCCTACCGCGTGGGGGCACTGGTCGATGCCGGCATCACCACCCCACTGGCCACCGTGTCCGACGATACGGAGATGTACGTCTATTTCTCCATGACCGAGAACCAGATACTCGCCCTCATCCGCGAACACGGTACCCTGGACAGGACGATGCAGTCCATGCCCGAAGTGGAACTGCGCCTCAGCGACGGGCAAATGTACAGTCACAAAGGCAGGATAGATGCCATCAGTGGCACCATCGACTCCGGCACGGGAGCCGTCAGCCTCCGCGCCACCTTCCCCAATCCCGAGAGGATGCTGCGCAACGGCGGAAGCGGCACGGTGGTCTTCCCCTACCGGCGGGACAGCGTGCTGGTGGTGCCCCAGGAAGCCACCTATGAGATACAGGACAGGATATTCGTCTACAAGGTGGTGGACGGCAAGGCCACCTCGACACAGGTCACCGTCTTCCCCGTCAGCAACGGACAGGAATACATCGTAGAGAGCGGACTGTCCACAGGAGACCTCATTGTGGCCGAAGGAGCCGGACTGATCCAGGAAGGAACCCCAATCAACCCATTCCATGAAGAATGAAGCAGGAAGCATGAAGAATAACGGAACGCCCTACCGCTTCGTATGGAAACATGCAGACACGGAACGCCCGTTCTCCATGCCTGATTCTTGATCCTTCATTTCCGATTCTCCATTCTCAATTCTTAATGCTCAATTAATAAGGTATGAAACTCAAATTGTTCATAGACCGTCCCATCCTGTCGTGCGTCATTTCGGTCCTCATCCTGATGGTGGGACTCATCGGACTCACCAACCTGGCGATGGAACAATACCCGGACATCGCACCGCCCACGGTCATGGTGTCCACCACGTACACCGGTGCAAACGCCGAGACCGTGCAGAAATCGGTCGTGGTCCCTCTGGAGGAGGCCATCAACGGTGTGGAAGACATGATCTATATGACATCCACCTCCACCAACAACGGTTCGGGCAGCATCACCGTCTACTTCAGGCAAGGCACCGACCCCGACATGGCCACCATCAACACCAAGAACCGCGTGAGCGAGGCAGAAGGACTGCTGCCCGCCGAGGTGACGCAGATAGGCGTGACGGTGGAAAAGCGCCAGAACTCCATGCTGAAAATCGTAGCCCTCTACAGTCCCGATGACACCTACGACCAGACTTTCATCAACAACTACTTCAAGATCAACATCGAGCCACGGCTCTCGCGCATCAGCGGCGTGGGCAATGTCAACGTCATGGGCGGAGACTACGCCATGCGCATCTGGCTCAACCCGCAGAAGATGGCGGCCTATGGCCTGGTGCCCTCCGACGTGACCGCCGTACTGGACGAACAGAACATCGAGGCGGCCACGGGCACGCTGGGCGAGGACTCGCAGAACGCCTTCCAATACACGCTGAAGTACCGTGGACGGTACGAGACAGCCGAAGAGTTCGGCAACATCGTCATTACCTCACTCTCCGGAGGCGAGGTGCTGCGGCTGAAGGACGTTGCCACGGTCGAACTGGGCGCACAGACATACGCCTACAACAGCGAAATCAACGGCCATCCGGGCGCGACGGCCATGATTTCGCAGACCGCAGGCTCAAACGCCAATGAAATCATCACCGAGATAGACAGGCTGATGGAAGAAATGCGCGAGGGCTTGCCCAAAGGGCTGGTGCTGGCCGACCTGATGAGTACCAAGGAATTCCTCGACGCCTCCATCCACGAGGTGGTGAAGACCCTGGCCGAGGCCCTCATCCTTGTGATACTTGTGGTGTATGTCTTCCTGCAAAGCGTGCGCTCTACCGTTATCCCTGCCATCTCGGTCATCGTGTCGCTGGTGGGCACGTTTGCGTTCCTTTATGTGGCGGGCTTCTCGCTCAACCTGCTGACCCTGTTTGCCCTGGTGCTGGTCATCGGTACGGTGGTGGACGATGCCATAGTGGTGGTGGAGGCCGTACAGGCACAGTTCGACGAAGGTGTGCGGTCGCCCTACGAAGCCACCAACCGGGCGATGGACGGCATCGCTTCGGCCATCGTCACCACCTCGCTGGTGTTCATGGCAGTGTTCGTGCCCACCTCGTTCATGGGCGGCACGAGCGGCACGTTCTACATGCAGTTCGGACTGACAATGGCCGTGGCCGTGGGACTCTCGGCCATCAACGCCCTGACGCTCTGCCCCGCCCTCTGCGCCCTCATCATGACACCCCACACCGATGCCTCCACGGGGCAGAAGCTGAGCTTCTCCAGCCGTTTCCACCGGGCGTTCGAGGCTTCGTTCAACCGCCTGGTGCTGCGCTACAAAAGGGGTGCGAAGTGGTTCTTCCGCCGCAAGTGGCTCATCGGCACGGGCATCGCGGCTGCCCTGGCACTGCTCGCGGTGCTGATGCGCAACACCCCGACGGGACTGGTGCCCGACGAGGACATGGGCACCGTCTTCGTCAATGTCACGACCCCTCCCGGCAGCAGCCTTGCGCAGACGGTCAAGGCGATGGCGGAGGTGGAAGCCTGCATCAGGGACATACCCCAGATTGAGCGGTACTCCAACATCGCGGGCTACAGCATGATGGGCGGCGAGGCTCCCAGCGGAGGGATGCTCATCATCCGGCTGAAGAACTGGGACGAACGCACCCGCGACGAGGACTACATCAGTGCCGTCATCGGGGAGATATACCGCCGCACGGCGGACATCCACACCGCCAGGCTCTTTGCCTTTGCCCAACCCACCATCATGGGATACAGCACGGGCAGTGGCATCGAACTCTACGTTCAGAACCGTGCCGGCGGAGACATAGGGACGCTCAAGCAGCATACCGAACGGTTCATGGCAGCCCTCAACGCACGGCCCGAAATCCAGATGGCCTACACGACGTTCGACACCAGGTTCCCGCAATACTCCGTGGAGGTCGATGCCGCCAGGTGCAAGCGCATGGGGGTCTCGCCCACGGACATACTGGACGTGATGTCGGGATACATCGGCGGAAACTACGTGTCCAACTTCAACCGCTTCTCGAAGCTCTACCGCGTCTACCTGCAGGCCGGCAAGGAATTCCGCCTGGACACCGATGCACTCAACAATATGTTCGTGCGCACCTCAAGCGGCTCAATGGCTCCCATCGGCCAGTTTGTCACGCTCACCAGGAGCTACGGGCCCGAAACCCTGACGCGCTTCAACCTCTACAGCTCTATCCAGGTGAATGCGATGATGAACGACGGCTACAGTTCGGGCGATGCCATCCGGGCCATTGCCGAGGTGGCCGCCCGGACGCTGCCCGTGGGCTACGGCTACGAGTATGCAGGCATCACCCGCGAGGAGGCCGGAAGCGGTGCGAACACCATCACCGTCTTCGTCATCTGCATCCTGTTTGTCTACCTCATCCTCTGTGCCCTCTATGAGAGCCTCTTTGTGCCCCTGGCCGTAATGCTCAGCGTCCCGTTCGGGCTTGTGGGGAGCTTCGCCCTCTCCAACCTGTGCGGACTGGAGAACAACATCTACATGCAGACGGGACTCATCATGCTCATCGGCCTGCTGGCCAAGACGGCCATCCTCATCACCGAGTATGCTGCCACCCGTCGCCGCAACGGCATGTCGCTCTCGCAGGCAGCCATCTCGGCAGCCGGCGTGCGCCTGCGCCCCATCCTCATGACGGTGCTCTGCATGGTCATCGGCATGTTGCCGCTGGTCTTCGCCAGCGGGGCGGGAGCCAACGGGAATGTGTCGCTCGGCACAGGCGTGGTGGGCGGCATGATTACAGGTACCGTGGCCCTGCTCTTTGTGGTGCCCTCGCTCTTCATCGTGTTCCAAGGCATGGAAGAAAGGCTGATGCCGAGGCGTAGGCTTGAGAAAAAATGATACAACCTCCCGGTATGCCCATCCCCCCTCACAAGCCCTTCTGGCAGGGCTTGGGAGGATTGTGGGAATCATCCCAAGGTTTGGCCACAATGGTATGGGAGGATTCCCGGAAAGGTATGGGACCATTCTCCGGAGACTAATAGGACAAATTAAAAAAAACATACATTCATACCAATGAAACCAACGAAACTCATACCGGCTGCCGCACCGGTCCTTCTGCTGTTCGCCTCGTGCGGCATCTACACGAAGTACGAGCGTCCTGCCGAATCCCTGGCGGGCATCGACAGCCTTTACCGGGCGGAGAACCGCCCCGACACGACCCGTTCCATAGCCACGTTGCGGTGGGACGAGCTGTTCACCGACCCCTGCCTGCAAGCCCTCGTGCGCGAAGGGCTGGAGGCCAATGCCGACCTGCAGACGGCACGCCTGCAAGTGGAACAGGCACAGGCCACCCTGCGCCAAAGCAAACTGGCCTTCCTGCCCACGGTCAGCCTCTCGCCCGAGGGAAGCCTGACGGGCATCGATGGGCAGAAGGTGCAGAAGGCGTACTCGGCAGGCGCGTCTGCCTCGTGGGAAACCGACCTGTTCGGCAGGCTGACCAATGCCAAACGTTCGGCACGTGCCGCCCTGCTGGAGAGCGATGCCTACCGCCGGGCAGTACAGACGCAGGTGGTGGCCACCGTGGCCGACAGCTATTATGCCCTGCTCATGCTGGACGAGCAGGTGCGCATCACCGCCGAGACCGTGGACAGCTGGAAGGAATATGTGCGCACGCTCGAAGCCTTGCTGCTGGCGGGCGAGGCCGACCGCGCCACGCTCAGCCAGGCACGGGCATCGGCACTGGCCGCCGAATCGTCGCTGCTGGCACTGCAACAGCAACAGGCCGAACAGGAGAATGCGCTCTGTGCCTTCCTTGGGCGGGTGCCCTGCCCCATCGGACGGGGTAAGCTGGAGGGGCAGGAGTTCCCGCAACGCTTGTCGGTGGGCATCCCCCTTGACCTCGTCGCGCACCGTCCCGACGTGCGCCAGGCCGAAGCCCGACTGATGCAGGCATTCTACGCCACCAACTCGGCACGCTCCGCCTTCTATCCCTCGATTACCCTGAGCGGCTCGGCAGGATGGACCAACAGCGCGGGCAGCACCGTCACCAATCCCGGCACCTGGCTGCTGCAGGCCGTAGGCTCGCTGGTGCAGCCCCTCTTCGGCAGGGGCGAGAACCTTGCCAACCTGCGCATCGCCAAGGCGCAGCAGGAGCAGGCCGTGCTGCAGTTCAGGCAATCGCTGCTTGACGCGGGAACCGAGGTGAACAACGCGCTGCTGCAGTGGCAGACCGCCCGCGAGCGCCGCCGTCTCGACACCCGGCAGGCCGAGGAACTGGCACGCACCGTGGAAGACACGCGGCTGCTGATGGAACATTCGTCCACAACCAACTACCTGCAGGTGCTCACTGCAAGGCAGTCGCTGCTGTCGGCACGGCTGACGGTGGTTTCGGACCGGTACGACGAGGTGCAAGGGGTCATCAGCCTCTACCACGCGCTAGGCGGGGGAGCCGATTAGGCACCGGAACCACTTCAGACTGCATACCTGACAGTCTACTCTTCTGTCCGTCCGCCTTATCCCGCGAGGAACGGGGCGGACTCCTTTTGCATCAATTAACTGTCTGGCAGGCTCCCCTGTCGAAAAACTTCGATACCTTTGGCTCGTAAAAAAGGAATACGTATGAAACAGATGATCATCGCCGCCATCGGCCTGCTGCTCTGCGCCGGCGGCCTGCAAGCTCAGGAATCTCCCAATCGCACGGACACCGTTGCTGCCGGCACGGTCAGGGTCAGCCGTGTCTGCGCGGTGCCTGCCGTGCCCGACGAAGAACTGATGGATGCCATCCTTGCCCCGTATCGCGGACGGGCGGTGCTGGTGGACTTCTGGGCCACGTGGTGTAACCCCTGCCGCATGGCCAACCACCTGATGAAACCGATGAAGGAATCGTTGGGGCGTGAGGACATTGTTTTCGTCTACATCACCGGAGAGACTTCGCCGCTGGAGACGTGGGAATCCATGATTCCCGACATACCCGGCGACCACTACCGCCTGAGCAACGACCAGTGGGCGTACCTGGGAGAGACGCTGGGCATCGGGGGCGTGCCGGCATACCACGTCATCGACCGCCAGGGCAATACTACCTATCAGCAGGTGGGCTTCCCCGGCACGGAGCGCATCAAGGAGGAATTGCTGAAAGCCCTCGAGTGACCGTGTGGCACACCGACGGGACAACAAGAGAGGCAGCCCTGCCCGTGAACGGCGGCGGGGCTGCCTCTCTCGTTGCGCATCGCGGGACAGGCTACTTCTTCACCGTGACAATGTGTGTGGGGGGCATCTCCAGGTTGCGCCTGTCCACCTGCCTCACCAGAGCAGCCGCCAGCTGCAGGAAAGCACGCCCCGTCACGGTGTCGGCATCGAGTGCGACGGGTGAGCCGGAGTCTCCGCTCTCGCAGATGCTTTGCACGATGGGGATTTGCCCCAGCAGCGGCACGCCCATCTCCCCGGCCAGGCGTTTGACACCCTCACGGCCGAAGAGGTAATACCTGTTTTCGGGCAGCTCGGCAGGGGTGAACCAGGCCATGTTCTCCACAAGGCCGAGGATGGGGACGTTCACCTTGTCGTTGGTGAACATGTTGATGCCCTTCCTCGCGTCGGCCAGTGCCACCTGTTGGGGGGTGCTGACCACGACCACGCCCGTCAAGGCCAGTGTCTGCACCACGGTGAGGTGGATGTCGCTCGTGCCGGGGGGCAGGTCGATGAGGAAGTAGTCCAGTTCGCCCCAGTCGGCATCGCCAATCAGTTGCTTCAGGGCGTTGCTGGCCATGCCGCCCCTCCACAGGGTGGCCTGGTCTGGGTCTACAAAGAAACCGATGGAGAGCAGCTTGATGCCATACTTCTCGATGGGGATGATGAGGTCGCGCCCGCCGATACGTTCGGCGTATGGACGGGCATCTTCCACCCGGAACATCTTGGGCTGCGAGGGACCGAATATGTCGGCGTCCAGCAGCCCCACCTTGTATCCCAGGCGGGCCAGGGAGACGGCGAGGTTGGCAGCCACGGTGGACTTGCCCACACCTCCCTTGCCGGAGGAGATGCCTACGATGTTTCTCACCTGAGGCAGGAGCTTTCCGGGCTCGGGACGGGGGGCCTGACGGCTCTCGGTGGTGATGGTTGCCTGCACATCGGGGGAGACATAGGTATGTATGGCGGTCTCTGCCGCCTTCAGCATGGATTTCATGAAGGGATCGGTCGGCTTCCCGAACACGAGGGAAAAGCTGACCTGCATACCGTCGATGCGGAGGTTGTCGGCCACCATCCCGGCCTCGACCAGGTTTTTCCCGTTGCCGGGATAGCGCACGGTGGCGAGTGCGTCCAGAATCAGTTTGGGATAGAGTGTCATAAGATTACGTAATTAATTAGGACATATCCAGACCTACACTGCGGCCAGTATGCGGTCTTGACGTGCGCAAAGGTAGCAGATTTCATCGGACTTGGGGGCCGGCTGGGGGGATAAAGTGAGGCTGCGGGGCTTCTTTTTTGCCTCAGGGGTGCGGAAATCGGAGGTTTTTGCGTAAGTTTGCGGCCGAAAAAGCGATTACCAAGAAACCAAAACCGATTGATGATGTACACTATCAGAAAAACGACCCTTGCCGACTGCGGGCTGATACAGGAGCTTGCGCGGCAGGTCTTCCCCCTCACCTACCGGGACATCGTGGCGCCGGATCAAATCGAATACATGATGGACTGGATGTATTCCCTGCCCAACCTGCACAAACAGATGGAAGAGGAAGGACACGTCTACCTCCTGGCCTATGCCGGAGCGGAGGCCGTGGGCTATGTGTCCGTGCAACGGCAGGGCGAGGACCTGTTCCACCTGCACAAGATATATGTGCTTCCCGCCTACCAGGGCAGGCATTGCGGCAGTTTCCTGTTTCGGGAGGCTGTCAGGTACATCAAGTCCGTGCACCCGGCTCCCTGCCTGATGGAACTGAACGTCAACCGCCATAACAAGGCCCTGCGGTTCTACGAGCACATGGGCATGAAGAAACTGCGGGAGGGCGACTTCCCCATCGGCAACGGGTTCTATATGAACGACTACATCATGGGGCTGGAAATCTGACAGAGACATGAACGCATCCGACCATACTCCCCAAGCCGTCCTCTTCGACTTCGATGGCGTCGTGATGGACACCGAGAGCCAATACAGCCTGTTCTGGCACCGCGTGGGCACGGACTACCTGCACCTGCCCGACCTGGAAAGCCGCATCAAGGGGCAGACGCTGGCCTACATCTATGAAACCTTCTTTCCGGACATGGAGCGGGAACGGGCGGCCATTACCGAAGCACTGGACCGGTTCGAGCAGGAGATGCGCTACGAATACCTGCCGGGTGTGCTTGACTTTATTGCCGACCTGCGCCGCCACGATGTGAAGATGGCTGTGGTGACCAGTTCCAACGCCGTGAAGATGGCTGCCGTCTACCGTGCCCACCCGGAAATACCCACATTGTTCGACCGCATCCTCACTGCCGAACAGTTCACCCGCTCCAAGCCCGCTCCCGATTGTTTCCTGCTGGGCATGGAAGTGTTCGGGGCCAAGCCCGGGAGCACCTGGGTGTTCGAGGATTCCTTCAACGGGCTGCGGGCCGGCATGGCTTCGGGTGCCACCGTCGTGGGCTTGGCCACGACCAATCCGCGCAAGGACATCGCTCCCCTTTGCCACTATATGCTGGACGACTTCACAGGCTTCACATATGAGGCGATGACGGGAATCAGGCATTGACCATTCATACATATTACATTGTTCATTCATTATTAATCACATAAAACTATGACCGGATATATTTCAGACGATACTCGTAAAGTGACAACCCATCGCCTCGCCGAAATGAAGCAACGGGGCGAAAAGATTTCGATGCTGACTGCCTACGACTACACCATGGCCCGGATTGTGGACGGTGCCGGTATGGATGTGGTGCTGGTGGGCGATTCCGCCTCCAACGTCATGGCAGGCAACGTGACCACCCTGCCCATCACACTGGACCAGATGATTTACCATGCCAAGTCGGTGGTGCGTGGCGTGAAGCGTGCCATGGTGGTGGTGGATATGCCTTTCGGCTCCTATCAGGGCAACGAACTCGAAGGACTGGCTTCGGCCATCCGCATCATGAAAGAGAGTCACGCCGATGCCCTCAAGCTGGAAGGCGGAGAGGAAATCATCGACACGGTGAAGCGCATCATCAGTGCAGGCATCCCCGTCATGGGGCATCTGGGACTGATGCCGCAGAGCATCAACAAATACGGCACTTACACTGTACGTGCCAAGGACGAGGCCGAAGCCGACAAGCTGGTGCGCGATGCCCATCTGCTGGAGGAAGCCGGCTGCTTCAGCGTGGTGCTGGAGAAGATTCCTGCCAAACTGGCCGGCCGCGTGGCCAGCGAACTGGCCATTCCTGTCATCGGCATCGGTGCGGGGGGCTATGTGGACGGGCAGGTGCTGGTCATCCAGGATATGCTGGGCATGAACGACGGCTTCCGTCCGCGCTTCCTGCGCCGCTATGCCGACCTGCACACAGTGATGACCGATGCCATCAGCCGCTACGTATCCGACGTGAAGAACCTGGACTTCCCCAACGAAAAGGAACAGTACTGACATACAAACACGGCAAAGTCCGGGCATTGCCGGCACATAAATCCTGTGCCCGCAATGCCCGGACTTTGCTGCTCACCGCCCCCTAATTAACAGAATCGCATTGAATCTGCTCAAGAACGGGAAGTCTGCCAAAG
>CAYPUJ010000011.1:0-31690 GCA_964413805.1 uncultured Bacteroides sp.
CCATTACAGAGTGTCATTTTGCGATTATTCTATACCCGAGTAACGAACTGAACCGGTAACACAACTTTGTCATGCGTCCCAGTATCTGTCCGAAGAAGAATCCCCAGCGCGGACGGAAAAACTTCATATAGTTGGCCTGTTCGATGAGTTGCAAGGCAGGTTCCCAACGTTCCACCAGATGACCGTCACTCAGTCCTGAACGGATTTGTGCCTCATGGTTGCGAAGCGAGTCAGGTTTCACACCGTGTCGGAACATCATCGTGCCGCATACGTCAAACCACAATTCGCCACCTCCGAAACGGCTTGCCACATGGTGCAGGAAGGCTTTGACCTGCTTCTCGTAGAAATACATCAGCACGCCTTCCACGACAAAGACAAACGCTGCATCGGGATGCTTCCGGCGTAGGTCGTCCATCCAGTCGGTTTCCAACAGGGAAGCTGCGACATAAACATTGCCCGGTTGTTCGGGTATCAGATTGCGGCGCAATGCGATGACCTCCGGCAAATCCATGTCATAGAAAACGGCCTTCCCGTTACCGATGCGCTGGAAACGGGTGTCCAGTCCGCAGCCTACATTCACGACCACCGGACGGTGATGCGTATCGATGAACCGTTTTACAGCCCTGTCGAAATACCAGCCCCGTACCACACAGCCCACTTCGCTCAGCTTTGCTCCGTCAAACCGGGAATAGTCGTATTCAAGGCTGTCAATCAACCGTTCCGCTGCCTTGTCATTCAGGATGGGATGTTCCCGACGGCTTTCTTTCGCTCTCATGTATAGCGGAATGAGCAACGTTTCCGCCACAATGTTCTTAAACGCATGTTTCTGTTTCATTGCATATCTGTGATGTTCCTGCAACGGGGCTTCCGGGGCATACTCGCGCAGGGTGGTGTACTTATAATGAACAATGTTTCTGTTTTTTACTTTTGCAAAAGTACAGGGCTTGGCAATATCCGGCAATACCTATTTTTAGGGATTCTTTCAAGCACCTGTCAAGAGGTCCTGATGCCGGAGAGCACCATTTCCCGTTTGTTTTGCAGGTGATATTCGGAAACAATGCTTATTTTTGCAACAGGATTCTTACGAATAGGTAAAGCAATGTATATCATTTAGCGCAAAGGAGTCATGAATTACGGGTTTGTCAAAGTTGCAGCGGCGGTGCCCCGCGTGAAGGTGGCGGATTGCAGGTTCAATGCGTCACAGGTGGAAAAAGAGATTATCATAGCCGAGGGAAAAGGCGTGCAGGCGATTGTTTTCCCCGAACTCTGTCTCACGGGTTATACGTGCGGCGACCTGTTTGCGCAGCAGTTGTTGCTGGAAGAAGCGGAAATGGGACTGATGCAGGTGCTGAACAACACGCGACAACTGGACATCGTTGCCATCGTCGGGATGCCGGTGCCGGTGAATGGGGCTTTGCTGAATGCGGCAGTCGTGATTCAAAGAGGAAAGGTGCTTGGCATCGTGCCCAAGACCTACCTGCCCAACTACAAGGAATTTTACGAAAAGCGATGGTTTACTTCGGCTTGCGAAGTACGGGACACGCACGTCCGCCTCTGCGGGCAAACGGCTGTCGTGGGAAGGAACTTGCTGTTCGAGACGGTCGACACGGTCTTTGGCGTGGAGATTTGCGAGGACCTGTGGGCACCCGTTCCTCCCAGTTCTACACTGGCGTTGCAAGGGGCGGAAATCATTTTCAATCTTTCGGCAGACGATGAGGCCATCGGGAAACATGCCTACCTGCGTTCGCTCATCAGCCAGCAGTCGGCCCGTTGCATAGCGGGCTATGTGTTCAGTTCGTGCGGCTTTGGCGAGTCCACGACCGATGTGGTGTTTGCCGGAAACGGGTTGATTTACGAAAACGGAACCCTGCTGGCGGCAAGCAAACGTTTCTCGTTCGAGGAGCAAGTGGTCATCAGCGAAATTGATGTGGAACGTCTGCGCATGGAGCGGAAGGTGAACACCACATTTTCCGCATGTCGCGCGTACACGGTGGCCGGAACGCCCCAGCGCATTGCCACGGAATACGTGCGCGACAAGGAACTGAACCTGACCCGCACCTTCGAGACACATCCGTTCGTGCCGCAAGGCCCGGAACTGGACGAACGTTGCGAGGAAATCTTTTCCATCCAGGTATCGGGACTGGCCCAACGGCTGGTGCACACCCAGGCCAAGACGGCTGTGGTGGGCATTTCGGGCGGACTGGACTCCACCCTGGCTCTGCTGGTCTGCGTCAGGACGTTCGACAAACTGGGGTGGACACGGAAAAACATACTGGGTGTCACCATGCCCGGATTCGGAACAACAGACCGCACCCACGGCAATGCCGTAGACCTGATGAATTCTCTGGGAGTGACGGTGCGCGAGATAAGCATCAAGGAAGCCTGCATCCGCCATTTTGCCGACATCGGACACGATGAGGCCGTGCACGACGTGGTCTACGAGAACGCCCAGGCCAGGGAAAGGACACAAATCCTGATGGACGTGGCCAACCAGACGGGTGGCCTGGTGATTGGCACGGGAGACCTGTCTGAACTGGCATTGGGGTGGGCCACCTACAACGGTGACCACATCTCCATGTACGGGGTGAACAGCAGCGTGCCCAAGACGCTGGTGAAGCACCTGGTGAAGTGGGTGGCCGCGAACGACATGGACGAGGCATCGCGTGCCACGTTGCTTGACATTGTGGAAACCCCTATCAGTCCGGAACTGATTCCTGCCGACGGGCAGGGACACATCCGGCAAATCACGGAAGACCTGGTCGGTCCTTACGAGTTGCACGACTTTTTCCTGTACTACTTCCTGCGCTTCGGTTTCCGTCCTTCGAAGATTTTCTACCTGGCCGTCCGCTCCTTCAAGGGGACATACGACGAAGAAACCATCCGGAAATGGCTTGCCACTTTCTTCCGCCGCTTCTTCAACCAGCAGTTCAAGCGTTCCTGCCTGCCCGACGGTCCCAAAGTGGGGAGCATTTCCATCAGTCCGCGCGGTGATTGGCGGATGCCGAGCGATGCCTCTTCCGCAGCCTGGCTGAAAGAGGTGGAAGAGATAGGAAAGAACTGATTGTCACTGTGCAAAAGGCATTCCGGCGGATGCCTTGTACTTCCGGCAGATTTCCCCGTAAGCTTTGCTCCGCAAGAACCCGTCCAGCCAGGTGTTGAGGCTGTCCAGCAGGGTGGGGGCCTGTTTGTTTACTCCCCATGCATAGAACTGGGTGAAACTGATGCCGGTGGAGATGTCGATTTGTGGCAGGCTGTCGGCCAGGGCACAGGCGATGCTTTCGTCGCACACGGCATAGTCGATGTCGCCGTGTGCCACCAGTGCGATGAGTTGTTCGGGACCGTAGTGCTCCACCTCCCTGATGTAAATTGTGTCGCCGATTTCGTTCCCCAGGTTGTGAATCCGCAGGGCGGTGGGCGAACCTTTCACGATGTGCAGGGTTTTTCCGGCCAGTTCCAGCTGGCTCCTGACGAAACGGGTGGAGTCGTCGGGTTGTTGTGGCTTGCGTTGCACCAGCACTTCTTTGTTCAGCGCGATGGGGTGGGTGAGCAGGAGCGAGTCTTTCAGTGTGCTGGTGACCAGGAGGCTGTGGGCAATCACGTCGTACCGTCCGGATGCAAGTCCTTCCAGCCGTTTGTCAAAGCTCATTTCGGGAACGATGTCGGCTTTCAGCCCGTGGTCGCGGGCAAAGGCTTCGAACAACTCGTAGTGAAACCCCGACAGCGTGTCATCGCTGACGTAGAAGCTGACCGAGTTGTATTCGGTCACGGCACGCACAATGCCTTCGGCTGCTATTTCCGGATAGTCGCGCCGTGTCGTCCCGTCTGTTTTCGGCTGCGAACAGGCGGCCGTCAGTGTCGTGAAGAGCAGGAGTACTGCGGCGCATTTCAGGGGATGTTCGAGGTGTTTCATGTCGGTTTGAGGGGTTATTGGTGGGAAAAAAAGGATTAATCGTAGAAGTTCCACGATACGCCTATCTTGAACAGGCGTTGGTTGAGCGGGTAGTGGGGAACAAGAAAATAGTTCCGGCTGCCCATCCCGGCATTGACGTGGTACATCATGGCAAAGAGGCGGGTGCGCTTCAGCTGGAGGTTGGCATAGACGTTGACAATCGGATAGCCGCCAATCTCCACCTGGTCGTCCGTGGCCTGCAGGTTGAACTGCTGGATGGCGGGAGTGTAGGCAGGTGCGTTGTATGCAGTGAAATAACGCACGTCGGCACCCAGTTGCACGGTGAGCACTTTGGCCAGCTTGCCCAGGATGTAGAAATTGTGGTAGAGTGACAGTTGCGGCAAGGGGAGAATGGTCTCGTTGCTCGATTGCTGCCAGGTCACTTCGTTGTCCAGATGGAAAACGCCCAGCCGGAAGTCCTGTTTCAGGGTGGCATCGACCACCTGAATGCTTCCGCTGTATTGGGCAGGCAGGGCTGTCTGGTCGAAGTAGGTATAGTTCTTTACGTTTTCCACGCCCGCCCGCAGGTTGGTGTTCCAGTGTCCGATGTTCAGTTCGCCTTCGATGCGGGTGCGGAACTCCTTGTTCATGTTGTCGTTGTCCCAGTAGAAATGGTTTGAGTGGTAGTGGCGCATGTAGAATGAAGGCAGGAGGTTGGTGATGTGGCCACGGACGTAGAAATTCACCGTGTCCTTCCCCAGGCGGAAGTTGAGGTCTGCATCGCCGTGCACCCGGAACTGCCCTAAGGCCACTCCTGCTATTCCCAGTTCGCCGTTCACCCGGTAGTGGAGGGTGGTGCCTTCGCGTTTGGCCAGTTCTCCTCCCGCGAATACCTCCTGCTCGGTGTACTGCTTGGCCCGGCCGGGCGTGAGGCTGTCGCCCATCAGGGTGTACCGGCTGAATTTGTGGGAGAGGTAGACGGTCAGTCCGGCTTTGGCATACTTGTTGAAGCCTTCCAGCAGGGCGATGCCAAACACGTTTTTCATGCTCAGAGCCACGGTGGTGTCGTTGCTGTAGCCGGATTGGTAATAGGTGTTGTCATAGAAACCGTCAGTCTCGTCGTCCGAGCGGAAGCGGTGGCGGGAGCGTTCCACCTTCAGCGTGTGGATAAAGCTGGTGACGGGCACGAACTCTTGCGTAATCACGGTGTCCTTGGCCACGGGAGGAGGTACGCTGTCGTTGGTTGCCGCCGTCAGCAGCTGGTTGCCCGCGTTCTTGTCCACAATCTCGATGTGCTCCCGGTCAAAGCCGAGGCGGTAGCGATGGGTGAAGTAGACGTAGAAGTTGTGGTTGCGGTTGGAGGTCTCTTCCAGGTTGATGGGAATGCTGGAAGGGGAGTAGGAAGACTCGCCCAAGTTTTCGGGATTGGTGATGTACTGGTCATCGGTGATGCCGCCGTTCTCGTTCATCTTCAGGTAGAAGTTGTTGTAGACGGCTTGCATCTGGTACTGTCTGCCGATGTAGCTGGCGAATATTCCGCCGTTGAAGTGGGCCGTTGACTGGTTGGTGTAGTATCCCCGTCCGTAGAGGTAGTCGAAGTTGAAGCCGAACGCCATCCGCTTGTTGGCATTCACCGAGAAGTAAGCCTTGAAACGTTCTTCTCCGTTCGTCTTGCTTCCCGCCTTGTAGTAGGTCAGGTTGGTAAAAGGGATGTTGCTGTTGGTGAACTTCACCTGGTCCGGGCGGACGAAGAAACTGGAGAACGGTTCGATGAACATGGTCGGTTCCTGTTCGCCCCGCTCGAAGAACAGGCGCGATTGCCGGGGTGAACCCAGGTTGCCCAGATAGTTGTAGTGCCCGTACATGCCTTCCACCAGGTTGGTGTTCTGAAAATTGAGTGTAGCTGTGTCGGCGGGAATCATATTGCGTTCGCCCAGCGTTTCGCTCAGTGTCCACATATACAACTTGGGCGGGGGGCTTTTTGTATCTACACGTGTGCTGTCTTCCAGATTGTCCGGCAGGGTGGAGGGGTCTACCTGGTTGCCGTTCTCGTCGTACATCGTGCCGTTCGCGCTGGTGATAACCTGTTGAGCGTGTGTTATCAGGCAGCCGGTGATTGTCAGGAATATATATGTCAGTAAGATTCGTCTCATAACCGGCGCAAAGATACAACAATTTATGGTTTGCCTGTGTGATTCAATCTATTTTATGCTCTTTTAGCCTGCGCGACCCCGGAAGGGGATAAGCCTCTCTTGTCGGTACGTTTAGCCTTCACGTCATAACGCAATCCGGCTTTTTGTCGTTTGTCGGGCGCAGAACCTGTAAGGGTAAGGGCAGATTTTCGTCTTTGCGCTCTTGAAGTCTTTTTATTGGAATGAATGCGTCAAAAACGAAATTTGTTGACCAATAAAACCCGATTCCCGGTACTTAGCGCATTTTTTATAGTGTCAGGCAGTGATTCATAATCTCTACATCTGTCTTTTAGTTCCGGGCTGATAAGACTTGTAATAGTCCCTTTGTTATCAGAAAACATAGGCTCTATTATGTCGTATACGGAAGAGGTGCTTGTGAACTTTCTGCATCCACATTTATTGTTGAAAGGGTTGAATATAATCGTATATAGGTCGTTTCCGTTTTCAATAAGTCCTATCCAAATACTGTCGGAAACGATAATAGGATTGTTAGCCAGCATTAAGTAATGGCTGGAATGATCATTCTGGCGAAAGGCTAAATAATCGGTCTTTGCTTTTTGAGGGATAGTCTTGTTTAAAAAATCAAAAACTACAAAGGCGTGTACTTTTCCGTCTTTATCTAATACAGCCAAAGAATCTGAAGGTGAACGATAAAAACATAATCCTGAATTGTTGTTCCTGAAAATGTCATTAGTTGAATATCCTCCTACATATCCTTTTTGATAAGGCATTGATTGTTCGATAGGATTCATTAATGAATCCGTGTAAATCAAACGAGGTATTTGTGTTCCGTCAGGTGTTGTGTTAAATATAAAGTTACCGTTTTCTAATCGCATGAAAGCGTCTGCAAAAAAAGGCATTTTTCGTTCACTTAAAAAATCTCCTTGTTCAGTGTAATGAATGATTTTTTTTGAATTTGTATCCAATACATATACTCCGGTCTCGTCTATATCCATATCCCAAGGAAATACATATTCTCCCGGCCCTTGTCCCACACGACCATATTCAGTATTAGGTGTACCGTCTTCTTTAAATGATACTACAGTTCGTAGTGAACTTTTATTCAAGATGTAATATTTGCCATTGTATTCTATTATTTTGTTGGCAGAAGAAAACATTACGTTATTCTTTTCGTTCAGAATTACGAATGATGTATCCGAAATGTGACTGACGATGTAGTCGTAATAAGTTTCATCAAGAGATATTTCTATTTTATAAATATCACAGTCCAAAGGAACGGTTGTTTCAACAATACCTTTATTCCCAGAGCAAGCAGACAATAGTATCGGTAGGAGTATTTGTATAATTTTATTCTTCATATTGCAATGGTTATAACCACTTATGGATAACAAGGCAGTGTTAAGCATGATTTCTGCGAATACAATCCGCACCTTGACTTTCGCAGTCTCTCAGCAAAATTGGCTTGCTGATTTTGAACTCCCCTGCAAAGATACAACAATTTATGGTTTGCCTGTGTGATTCAATCTATTTTATGCTCTTTTAGCCTGCGCGGCATAACGCAATCCGGGCTTTTTCCCGTGCGGTTATGTGGAGTGTGGGCTTGGCTGTTTGGGCAGGAAAGACAGTTGGAAAAGCAACGGCCGTCTGCACACTTCAGGCAGACGGCCGCTATTTCTTGATTCTTTTGGAAAGAGCGTTTCTTACACTTGCCGTATCAGTTCCATGCCCTGTTTGATGGCGGCTTCGTTCATGGGGATGAGGTGGTGGTGCCGTTCGGGCAAGGTTTTCTTCAGTCCCTTGATGACATTTTCCAGTGACACCATCGGCTCAATCTTCAGCAGGCCGCCCAGCACAATCATGTTGAACGCCTTGGAGTTGTTCATCTCGTTGGCGGCATCCATCGCGTCGATGCGGTAGACGCGGATGTCCTTCCGGGCGGGCGGATTGATGATGCCGTAGCTGTCGTAGATGAGTATGCCGCCCGGCTTCACTTTGCTTTCGAACTTCTCCAGCGAAGGCTGGTTCAGGATGATGGCTGCGTCATACTTGCTGAGGATGGGCGAAGAAATGCGTTCGTCGCTGATGATGACGGTCACATTGGCCGTGCCGCCGCGCTGTTCGGGGCCGTAGGCGGGCATCCAGCTCACTTCTTTGCCTTCCATCAGTCCGGAGTAGGCGAGTATCTTGCCCATCGAGAGCACGCCTTGTCCGCCGAATCCGGCTATAATTATTTCTTTGGTCATACTGTGTTTATGTGGGTTTCGTTTTGTTTACTTGTCTTTCAGATCTCCCAGCGGATAGAAGGGGAACATATTCTCTTCCATCCATTTGTTGGCCTTTTCGGGCGACATCTTCCAACCGGAGTTGCAGGTCGATACGATTTCCACCAGATTGCTGCCCTTCCCGTTCATGGAGTTTTCGAATGCCTTGCGGATGGCTTTCTTGGCCTTGCGGATGGCGGGAACCGACTGCACACTCTGGCGGGTGACGTAGGCCGTGCCTTCCAGTTGTGCGGCAATGTCGGCTATTTTCAGCGGATGGCCGTGCAGGTGAGGGTCGCGTCCGTAGGGACAGGTGGAGGTCTTTTGCCCCACGAGGGTTGTGGGAGCCATCTGTCCGCCTGTCATGCCGTAGATGGCATTGTTGATGAAGACAATGGTGATGTTCTCTCCACGGTTCAGTGCATGGATGGTTTCGGCTGTGCCGATACATGCCAGGTCACCGTCTCCCTGATAGGTGAAGACCAGCCGGTCGGGCCAGAGGCGTTTGATGGCTGTGGCGAGTGCCGGGGCACGGCCGTGTGCGGCTTCCTGCCAGTCGATGTCCAGATAGTTGTAGATGAACACGGCGCAACCTACCGGCGAGATGCCGATGGCTTTCTCTTCCATCCCCATCTCTTCGATGACCTCGGCTATCAGCTTGTGGACCACGCCGTGGCTGCATCCGGGGCAGTAGTGCATGTGGTTGTCGTTCATCAACCTCGGTTTGTGATAAACCAGGTTCTCCGGTCTGATAATATCTTCTTTCGTCATTTCTTTCTTTATTTAGGTTGCCGGACCCGTGTGCCGGGGACTTGCCCCGGACAGCGGTCTCAGCGTTTGATAAATCGTATGAAAACTTCGGCAATTTTGACTACAATGGCTGCTCCGCAGATGTAGACAAACCAGATGGGTTCGTTGTCTATCGCAAAGTATATCACGACGGCGGCGATGAAAAGCAGCATGAACACGATGTTCAGAATGTTCCTGAGTTGGTCTGTATCCATATCGTTTCTAAGGTTTGGCAAACGGCCGGTTGCTGCCGGCTGTTTACATGAGTTTCTCTTTCAGTGCACAGACTATTTCTTCCGGGTCGGGCACGATGCCTCCCAGTCTCCCGAAGTGTTCCACTTTCGTCTGGCCGTTCACGGCCAGGCGCACGTCCTCTATCATCTGTCCGGCGTTCAGTTCGGCCACCAGCATACCTTTTACCTTACCGGCACGGTCGGCAACGGCCTGGGTGGGGAATGGCCAGAGGGTGATGGGGCGCAGAATGCCCACCTTGATGTTTTCCTCGCGTGCCAGTTCCATGGCTTTTTGCCCGATGCGTGCCATCGAGCCGAAGGCCACAATCAGGTAATCGGCATCTTCGCACCGGATTTCTTCAAAGCGCACCTCATTCTTTTCTATTTCCCGGTACTTGGCCTGGAAACGGAGGTTGTTTTTCTCCATTTCTTCCGGTTTCAGTTCCAGCGAAGTGATGATGTTGGGCTTTCTTCCTTTGGTCTTGCCCGTGGTGGCCCAGGGGCATTGGGCGATGATTTCTGCATCGGTACGACGGGGCTTGACGGGCGGGAGCACAACCTTCTCCATCATTTGCCCGATGACGCCGTCGGCCAGGATGATGGCGGGATTGCGGTATTTGAAGGCCAGTTCAAAGGCCAGTCCCACGAAGTCGGCCATCTCCTGCACCGAAGCCGGGGCAAGGGCGATGAGGCGGTAGTCGCCGTGGCCGCCTCCTTTCACCGTCTGGAAATAGTCTGCCTGGCTTGGCTGTATGGTGCCCAGGCCGGGACCTCCACGCATGACGTTCACAATCAGGCAAGGCAGTTCGGAACCGGCCAGGTATGAAATACCTTCCTGTTTCAGGCTGACACCCGGACTGGAGGAAGAGGTCATGACCATCTTCCCGCTTCCGGCACCGCCATACACCATGTTGATGGCCGCCACTTCGCTTTCTGCCTGCAACACCACCATGCCGGTCGTTTCCCAGGGCTTCAGGGCGGCCAGTGTTTCCAGTACTTCCGATTGGGGGGTAATGGGATAGCCGAAATAGCCGTCTGCCCCGCACCGGATGGCGGCATGGGCAATGGCTTCGTTCCCTTTCATTAAAACAACTTCTTCTGCCATATTTCTTCTTTTTTCTATTCTGTTTTTGTTTTATACACGGAGATACAGCCGTCCGGGCAAACCGTTGCACACGACGTGCACCCGTTGCAGGTGTCTTCCAGCACCTGCCGGGCATAGTTGTACCCTCTGACGTTCACTTCTTTGGTGAGGGATATGACGTGCAGCGGACACGCAACCACACAGAGGTTGCACCCCTTGCAGCGTTCGGTGTTCACCACGATAGCTCCTTTGATTTTTGCCATAATTCACGTTCCTTTCTTGTCGCTTTTATTGGTTGTACATGTCTTTGTTGTAGAAGTTCAGGATGTCCGTCAGCATACGCCGGGCCTCCCGTGCGGGGCTGTCCGGATTGATGTCGATGGCATATTGGTAGTTGTTGAGAGCCTGTTGCCAGTTGCCTTGTTTGCGGTAGGCGTTTCCGCGCAGGTAGTAAGCCTCGTCCCTTTGTCCTGTGGCTTGTTGCAGGAAAGTGTCGAGCAGTCCCATTGCCTGTTCCACATGCCCTTGACTGATAAGCTCTTTTATGGTAGTCAGTGACTCTGCATTCATTTCCTATCGGTTTATTCAAGCACAAAGATAGCTTTTATTTACCGACATCGGGCATGTTCTTAGGGAAAAATAAGAAAAAGGGACTGCTCGTTTCATTCATTTCACGGGATCATTTCACCCGTTTCCCCCAGACGGAGCGTCCCCGGCTGTCCAGTCCGGTGAAGAGCACGGTTTCCGTTTCGTTCTCCCAGTCGTGCCCGGCGAAGACAATCAGCCCCTCCACCGCTTCACCGTCCAGCGTCAGTTTCAGTTGCTGTTTGTCGGCGGCAAAGGCCCAGCTTCCCTTGTCGTCGCCCAGCAGCCCCCCTTCATCCAGCCGGTACAGTCGGGAGGCGTTCCATTCTTCTTCCCGCAGGGAGCCTTCTCCCCACAGGACTTGCCCTGCTTCCAGCCGGCGCTCGTGCAAGGGTTCCTGTATGCGGATGATTTCCCATTCGCCCACCAGGTCTTTTTCGGCGAAGGTGCGCGGCTCGCTGCCTGCATACCGTTCCGGCGATACCACGGGCCATCCGTCATCGGTGAAGAAGAGCTGCCGGACGTGCAGGTCCATCATCACGTTGTGGGGAGAGAGCCGTCCCTGGTGCGCCATGAAGTAACGGCCATCCCCGCTGTCGAACACGCAGCAGTGTGCCGTGCCTGCCCATCCCGGATGGTTGGCAAAACGGTAGGGTGCGGTCAGGATGGGGAAGTTGTTGGTCGTGTCCTCAAGGGCTTCCCCGAAGAAGTCCTTGAAGTTGCGTTCGGGCTGTTCCGAGCGTCCCACCCGCACATTGTAGGTCGTCATGAGCGGGTCGTAGGAAGTGAAAAGGTAGTAGCGTTTCTGTTCCGGGTGGTACATGATTTCCGGGGCTTCCAGATTGTCCACCCGGTAGTTGGCACGCCGTGCCACCACGTGTCCCAGGTCTCCTTCCGTTTGCGGAAGTCCCGTTTCCGGGTTAAGCTCCACGCAGTACAGTCCGCCGAAGAAAGAACCGTAGTGCATCCACCATTTGCCGCTGCCCGGCTCAACGATGACGGTGGGGTCGATGGCGTTCATCGGTGTGTCGTTGTTCGTCCTGACCACACATCCGCGTTGCACCCACGGCCCTTCGGGCGAGTCGGATTCCGCCAGCCCGATGTAGGAAGTCTTGCGCCCGAAGGCCGACACGCAGTAGTAGAGCCTGTACTTGTCCCCGTAGGGTATCATGTAGGGTGCCCAGATGTTGGTGGCTCCTTCGCCGCCCGCGTGGGTGCGCACCCAGTCTGTGGCGGCTTGCGGGATTTCAGGAAAAGCCCAGCCCAGGAATTCCCAATGCACCAGGTCCTTGGAGCGTCTCACCTGGATGTAGCCCAGGGGGACGCCTTTCTCTTCGGCTTCCCTGCGGTTTTCGCGGAAAATGGCATCGGTGGAGTACATATAATAATAGTCACCCACCTTGCGGCACGAGGGGTCGTGCACGTTGTACGTGCCCCACGAACGGAAATGTTCCATGGATGCCACAGCCTCGTAGTTGTCCGGCCAGGGGTTGGGAGAAGCGGTTGGTTTGAATGCCGTCTGGGCACAACCGGTTGTCATCGCGATGCAGGCCGCCAGGCCCGCTGCCATCTGTAGGAGTTCCTTCTTCATCATAATACTTTATAACATTTTGTTTGTTTGTGCATTTGACAAAAATACGCATTATTTGCCGCTTCAAAGTGGACAAATGGTCTTTTTTGCGTGGACAAACCTGCCAAAGGCAGTTAAAGCACTGTATTTTATGAAAAAAAGAAGCGTCCCTCTGCGCGTTGTTCTGCAAGAATCCGTTACCTTTGCGTGGTGTCTACATATACCGTGATTCCAATGAGAAAGCAGATTCGTCTATACCTTATTATAATAGGGGGTATCCTGCCGCTCCTCCCGTCTGCAACCGTGCGGGCGCAGCATACCTTCGTGCACAACTACAACGCCAACTACATCACCCTGGACGAAGGTCTTCCCCATAACTTCGTGGACGACATCTACAAGGACAGCGGAGGATTCCTGTGGATTTCGATGGCCGGCGGAGGGCTGTCGCGGTACGACGGTTACCGGTTCGTCAACTTCGCATTCAATTCCTCCCTTTGTCCCATCCGGAGCAACTTTGTGCGGAACGTGGTGGAGGACGGCTTCCGGCGTTTGTGGGTGGTTTCGGACGACGGCATTGACATCATCGACCTTGCCACGCTGCGCACCGTCCCCCTGCTGGCTTCGCATCCGCAGACCGACAGCCTGTGGATGCAGCCCTCGTCCGTGGTCATCTGCGATTCCAAGGGTTGCATCTGGCTGCATTGCAACGACCACATCTACCGCATTTCTTTCGACGGGGCGGGCAACATCCGTGAGGTGCATTCCATGCCGGCCGTCCCGCAGTTTCACAACTACATTTTCCTGAAGGACATCGATGCCGACGGCGAAGTGTGGGTGGGGCTGAACGGAGGCTTGTACAAGGCCGTGGCCAGCGGCGGCGGAAGCATCCGCCTCAGTCCGGTGAGCCCTTACCTGACTTTCGAGGACGGCATCGGGTTTACGGATGTCGTCCTCAAGGAAAACGAAATCTGGATAGCCACCAACACCGGCCTGTTCCGCTACAACCGCAACCGGAGCATCCTGAAACGCTACAGGCACGTGCCCGGCGACCCGTATTCGCTCTCGCAGAACTACCTGACCAGCCTGGCAGTCACCCCGGACGACCAGTTGCTCGTGGGCAGCCTGCGGGGACTGAACGTCTACAACGCGCCGGAGGACAACTTTGAGCGCATCGAGGTCAAGGACGGGAACATGGGCGATTGCCTGCTGAACAGCAACTTCATCAACTGCATCATGGTGGACGACAAAAGGAACATCTGGATTGGCACCGAGAACGGCGGCATCAACCGGCTCAACAGCAAACGCCTGTCCATGCGCATCTACCGGCACGACGAGAGAGACCCGGCCACGCTTTCGGGCAATCCCGTCAATGCCATCTACGAAGACAGCGACCATGTGCTGTGGGTGGGAACCGTGGAGGGCGGCCTGAACCGCAAGGCTCCGGGCAGCAATGTCTTCACCCACTACACCTACGAAGACGGCCTGCTGAGCCACAACAGTGTCAGCGCCATTGCCGCCGACCCGCAGGGCAGGCTCTGGGTAGGCACGTGGGGTGGGGGCATCAACCTGCTGGACCGCAAACACCCGACGCGCCGTATCAAGACCATCCCCAAGGTCAGCTTCAACCATTCGCCGCTGGACTTCATCGGAGCCTTGGCCTACGACTCCATCAACAACGGTATGTGGGTGGGGGCCAACCAGGGCATCTACTTCTACGACCTGGAGCGGCAGACGCTCCGGGTGCCGCTGTCGGAGCAGAACATACGCGGCTGCATCGGCATCCTCATCGACCGGACGGGCAAGCTGTGGATGGGATGCATGGACGGGGTGTATGTCATCGACCTGCGTTCCCGCAAGTCGCCCGACGGACATTTCTCCTACAGACACTTCAAGTACAAGCTGGACGACCCCGCGCTGGGCATCATCGACAAAATCACCTGCTTCTACGAGGGCATGGACGGCACCATTTGGCTGGGCAGCAACGGCTACGGCCTCTACAAGCGGGAGACCGACTCTACCGGCAACGAGCGTTTCCGCTCCTACACCATCCGCGAGGGACTGCCCAGCAACTGCATCCGTGGCATCCTAGAGGACGAGAATGAAAACCTGTGGGTGGCCACCAACAACGGCCTGTCCCGCTTCATCCCCTCCGAAGAACGGTTTGTGAACTACACGCAGCAGGACGGGATTCCCGACGCGCAATTCTACTGGAACGGGGCTTGCCGCTCGTTCCGTGGCGTGCTGTACTTCGGCTGCATGACGGGGCTGCTGGCCGTCTACGGCGATTTGCCCTCGCCGCCCGACACGCCCTCTCCCGTGCGCTTCACCCGACTGCTGATAGACAACAGTGAAGTCCCCATCGGCAGCCACACCCTGCCTCAGGACATCGTGGTGACCAAGGAAATCCGGATACACGAGCGGGCGAAGTCATTCACCGTCGAGTTCTCTTCGCTGAACTACGACAACAGCGACACCACCACCTACCGCTACCGCCTCCTCGGCTTCAACGACCAGTGGATTTCCACCTCCAACGACCTGCACTTTGCCAGCTACACCAACCTTTCTCCGGGCACCTACACCCTGCAGGTGGAGTATGCGGCCGGGCAGCGGGACGAAGCGGGCACAAGGGCCGAACTGCGCATCGTGATTCTTCCTTATTTCTACAAGACCACGTGGTTCATCGCGCTGGTCGTTGTCCTGGCCCTCGCCGGCGTGTGGCTGTTCTACCGGTGGCGCGTCAGCAGCTTCAAGCGGCAGCAGGCCCTGCTGCACCGGGAGGTGGAGCGGCGCACGCAGGAACTGAACCGCCAGAAGCAGTTGCTGGAGCAGCAGGCCGAGGAGCTTTCCAGACAGAACCTCACGCTGACGCAGCAGAACGAGAAAATCACCCGGCAGAAAGACCAGCTGACCCGGATGACCCACGACATCAAGGAACTGAACCAGGACCGGATTGCTTTCTTCACCAACATCACCCACGAGTTCAGGACTCCCCTCACGCTCATCATCGGCCCCATCGAGCGGGCGTTGAAGCTGAGCAAGAACCCGCAGGTCATCGAGCAGCTGAATTTCGTGGAGAAGAACTCCAAGTACCTGCTTTCGCTCATCAACCAGCTGATGGACTTCCGCAAGGTAAATGCGGGCAAGGTGGAAATCGTCCGGCAGAAGAACAACTTCCTCCGTTTTGTCGACGAACTGCTGGTGCCCTTCAAGGCGTTTGCGCAGGAACGGAACATCCGCATCGAGTGCCTCTCCCGCCTGGACAACCCCGTCCTCTTCTACGACGAGGAATCCATGCGCAAGGTGCTCACCAACCTGCTGAGCAATGCCATCAAGTTCACTCCGGACGGGGGACGCATCTCGCTCTACATCGCCCGGCTCCGTGCGGACGGGACGCATCCGGACAGGCTGTACATCTGCGTCAGCGACACGGGCACCGGCATCCCTGCCGACGACCTCGAAAAGGTGTTCGGACGCTTCTTCCAGTCGAAGAACCAGCCCCGCTACCCCATGTACGGGCAGGCGGGGAGCGGCATCGGGCTTTACCTCTGCAAGCGCATCGTGCAGTCGCTGGACGGCGACATCCATGCCCGCAACAATCGCGGTGCAGGCTGTTCGCTGCGTGTGCTCCTGCCCGTGCCGGAGCAGAAGGGAAACCTTTCGGGTGGCAGAAGGGTGCACGACTGGGCCGGCACCGGGACGGTTGCCTCCGGGCAGGCCGCCAAGGATGTGTGCATCCTCGTGGTGGAAGACAATCCCGACATGCGCAGCTACATCCGTTCCATCCTCAGCGACA
Source organism: uncultured Bacteroides sp. (assembly GCA_964413805.1). GTDB lineage: Bacteria > Bacteroidota > Bacteroidia > Bacteroidales > Bacteroidaceae > Bacteroides. The sequence goes on from CAYPUJ010000011.1 coordinate 16,358, forward strand.
GCTACGGGGTGAAGGAAGCCGCCGACGGCGTGGAGGCGCTGGAGGTGCTGAAGACCGAGGAGGTGGACTTCATCATCAGCGACATCATGATGCCCCGCATGGACGGCATCGAGTTTTCCCGCCGGGTGAAGGAAAACCTGCCCACTTCGCACATCCCCTTCCTGATGCTGACCGCCAAGACTTCGCCGGAAAGCCGCATCGAAAGCTATGAGGTGGGCGTGGATGCCTACATACAGAAGCCCTTCAGCGAAAGGTTGCTGCTGACACGCATCCGGAACATCCTGAACAACCGCAAGCGCGACCAGCTCCGCTTCTCCATCAGCATGGACACGTCTGTCCTCCGCATTGCCGAGAAGAGCAACGACAAGGCTTTCATCAACCGGATCATGGAAATCCTGCAGAACAACTACAAGAATCCCGATTTCAGGCTCAGCGAGTTTTGCAAAGCCGCCGGAACCAACAAGACACTGCTGACCGGCAAGCTGCACAGCCTTGTGGGCCAGACTCCCAACCAGCTCATCCGCAACTACCGCCTGAACACCGCACGCCAGCTGCTCCTGCAGAAGCGGGGGCAGAAGAACGTGAACATCGCGGACATTGCCTACGAAGTGGGCTTCAACGACCCGAAGTATTTTACCCGCTGTTTCACCAAAGCATTCAACGTCCCGCCCAGGGATGTACTGGCCGGCATCGCCTCGGGCTCTCCGTTGCAGGAGTCCTGAAACACCCGTGTTGGACACCTGTACGGAGCGCGATGGATACCTGTGTGGAACACGTTCCGTACAGGTATCCCGCACGTGCCTTGCCCTATGGCACACAGATGACACAGACGGACACGGATTTGCACAGATTAATGGAGGCTGCGCTGTGTCTGCACAGAAAAAATGTGAACTGTGTAAATTCGTGTCCGTCTGTGTCATCTGTGTGCTATAAAATGCACAAAAAATATTCCGCGCACAGTATAGAATTTGTGCAAGAGGCTCTTGCGTAAATTGCCCACCATTGAGTCATATATGGATGCCTGTCCGGGTATCCTTGGATACTTCGCCTTTTATCCTTGGATACTTGGGCTTTTATCCTATAATCCTTTTGGCTGCCGGTTTTTTCCCGTCGTAGTTGTACCGGCATTGCGGCATTCATTTTTCTGCTTTCCGTGCTCCGTTGAGTGCCCGGAACGGGTGGACAAACGGGCGGGACAGGTGGATTTTTAACGAATGACCCGCCTATCTGTTTATTTCTGTGTAAAAATCCACCTTTTAATTCATATTTTCACCTTTTTGCTTTTTTAGGTTTTCTACTTTTGGAGCACGTTATTTCGACGTTAATAATAAAAATATGTTTAATCTAAAAAAATTATGAGTGGTATCATGAAAAAGACTTGGAAATGGCCGCCGTTTCTGCTTGCGGCCTTATCGGTTTTTTCTTTGCATTCGTGTCAGGATTGGGGACAGATGGACCCGGCTGCGGGTACAGATGTATATGCACGGACTGTACTGGTGGCATCATACGACTTCGAGGAAGATCTCGACCCCACAGTATTCCAGACTTTTGCTTATTCAGGGGGCGAAACGCCCGACCTGGTACAGGACACCGACCTTGGCAGTCAGGTATTGCACTTTAACGGCGGTTATGCCCGCTTGTCCAATCCGATGACTTCCAGCAGCGCACAGGAAGCAGTTTCGCTGACTTTCTGGGTGAAGCAGGCAGTTGCGGACGAAGATGATTTGGACAGTGCCTTGTTCTGCTTTCAGAACACAAACGGCACCCAATGGCTTTACCTGACCGGCAACGGCGGGCTGGTGTACGAGGGGGCCGACGGCTCTTATTCGGTCAACACCTCCGACGAAGCCACTACCGGTATGCTCGACGGCCAGGGCGAATGGCACTGGGTGGCTGTCATCATCCACAACGACGGCTACAAGGTCTACGTGGACAACAACAAGCGCATCGACCAGAACATAACCGACTTCGACTGCTCGAAGATGGTACAGTTCATGGCCAACACCGCTTACCTATATTTAGGATATGGAGCGGAACAGAACGGCGAATGGTGGATAGACGACCTGAGCATCTACCGCAACACGGCAACCAGCTCGCAGATTGCAATGCCGGGCACCAGTGGTTCCAGCCTTTCTGAAATCAACTTCTTCCTTACCGTGGAAGCCGGTTATCTTGACATCCGTTCGGTCGGCTACTGCCCGTTCATAGAAAACGGTGGGAGCTATACGGTGGGTTCCACTGACAACAGTACAGGATGGTGGTCTTCGTTCTCGGACTATGTAACCATGTCGGGCAACAATACGCTCCACTGGCGTTTCACCAACTACACTGATGCAGCAAATAACTGGGACAACTGGCTGTTGGTTTGTACGACTGCCTACGAACGGGATGCGGACGGCTACAGCGAATATTTCGTGCTCCGTGCAGATGCATACGGTTGGGGCGATGGTTACTACGACGGGAATACCATTACTTCCGACTTCGATTGGAATACTTTCGCATCGGAGATGGACGGTGCCGTGGTAGACCTCACCTTGACACGCAGTGGAAACACGATTTCCATGACTGCCGTGGTCACTGCCGAAAGCGGCAACGTGTACAACTACACGTTCAGTTACACGGGTGACGAAGTGGAAGACGACATCAACTTCTTCCTTACGTGCGAGGCAGCACACCTCACCTTTGATGCCGAGGACGTGGTGATTGGCGACACATACGATGCAGGGACGTACATCGTAGGAAGCACCGACTTCTCTTCCGGATGGTGGACTGCATTCTCCGACTATTCGACCATTCAGGATACGCCTTATCCGTTCACCTACATATTCTATAATTATACGGACGAAGTAAATTCGTACGATAACTATGTAGTGGTTTGTACGAATGGCTACGAACGGGATGCGGACGGCTACAGTGAGTATTTTGTGCTCCGTGCGGATGCATACGGTTGGGGTGACAGCAATTATGACTCGAGTAACATATCAAACAGTTATGATTGGACCACTTTCAACTCCGACATGAACGGGGCATACTGCCGCGTCTTCTTCATCCGCGACGACAGCCGGATTGACATGACTGCCAGGGTGCAGACTGCTGCAGGAACGGAATTGGGTGAATATACGTTCTATTACGAGGGACTCGAGTAACAAACTCTAAAAACACATGGAACATGATAATCAATACCATTAATAAGACAGGGGGAGGCATACCCCGTATGCTTGTGCTATTCGCCTTTGTTCTCATCGGGACTTGTGCCTGGGGACAGACCAAACAGATAAGAGGCGTAGTGCTGGACGTTAACGGAGAATCCGTGATTGGTGCGAGCGTGGTTGAAAAAGGCACCACCAACGGCAGCATCACCGACCTGGACGGAAACTTTCAGTTGACCGTCAGCGAGGGTGCCGTGTTGCAAATCTCATTCGTAGGCTTCAAGACGCAGGAAGTCAATACAGCCGGTAAACAGACACTCTCCATCACCTTGATCGAAGACAGCGAAGTGCTGGAAGAAGTGGTGGTCGTAGGTTACGGTGTGCAGAAGAAAGAGAGCGTGGTGGGAGCCATCTCGCAGGTGACCTCCAAGGACCTGCTCTCCACGCCGGCTGCCAACGTGTCGCAGGCCATCGTCGGTAAGATTCCCGGAGTGATTACTTCGCAGGCATCCGGTATGCCGGGCGATGACGACGTGAGCATCTACATCCGTGGCCGCGCCACGTTTGCCGGCGACGCCCAGCCGTTAGTGCTGGTGGACGGTATAGAACGTTCGTTCTCGCAGATTGCGCCGGACGACATCGAGTCCATCTCCGTGCTGAAGGACGCTTCCGCCACCGCCGTCTACGGTGTGCGCGGTGCAAACGGTGTCTTGCTGATTACCACCAAGCGCGGTAAGGAGCAGAAACCGGAAGTGAACTTTTCGGCCAACTGGCAGATTCAAAGCCCGACACGCAAAAACACCTACCTCAACTCCTACCAGTCGGTTCTCCTGCTGGAAGAAGCCCTGGCCAATGACGGCCTGGAGTCGCAGTTCTCGGCCAGCGACATCGAGATGTACCGCCGCTCGGTGGCGGGAGAACTCTCCGGCGTGGAAGCCTTGCTCTACCCCAACGTGGACTGGTATGACGAAGTGCTGAATAACACCTCGCCCGCGCAACGCTACAGCGTGAGCGTTCGGGGCGGTACGAAACGTATGCGCTACTATGCATCGGGCGAAATGTACGACCAGGGTTCGCTGGTGAAGAACCTCAGCAACGACACCTACGGCAACTCTTCCAGCCCCCACTACCGCCGCTACTCCTTCCGCGCCAACACGGACTTCTTCCTGTCGAAGGACCTGACCCTCTCCGTCAACTTCGGCACCCGCTTCGAGGAACGGAAAGGCCCCAACAGCAGCGAGAGCAGCAGCTACAGCGAAATCTTCTACGAACTGAACCACACGCCGGGCTGGTTGTTCCCCGTGAGCTATACCGTGCAGAACGGTGACGAGACGGAAACCCTGTACGGCGGCAGCTCGCAGTACCAGAACAACATCGTGGCCCTGCTGACCAAGGGCGGTTACTACAAGTCCAACAATGTGGTGAATGAAACGAATTTCATCGTAGACTACAAGATGGACTGGCTGACCGAAGGCTTGAGCGCGAAGGCGATGTTTTCGTTCGACTACGAGAACAACCACACCAACTACTACACCCGCGACTTCGCCACCTACGAACTGAACGACCGCACCAACTACACGTCGAAGACGGCCTACAACCAGTTCAATACCGACACAGAGCTGGCCAACAGCTATGACTTCACCTCCATCTACAAGCTGTACATGGAGTACCAGATCAACTATGCCCGCAAGTTCGGCAAGCACGACGTGACCGGCATGGTGCTGTACATGCAGAACGACTACCGCGACAAGGCCGAACTGGCCAAGCGGTACCAGGGTATCGTAGGCCGTGTGACCTACGGCTATGACGACCGCTACCTGGGCGAGTTCAACGCCGGTTACAACGGTTCCGAGAACTTCATGAAGGGACGCCGCTTCGGTTTCTTCCCGTCCGTCTCTGTCGGATGGCGCCTTTCCAACGAGGCATTCATGGAGAAAACGTCCGACTGGCTGAACAACCTGAAGATACGTGCCTCCTACGGACAGGTGGGTAACGATGTCTACCAGGTGGACGGGACGCAACAGCGTTTCCTCTACGAGGAGAAGTGGACGCAGCTCAGCAGCGACTACTACTTCGGCACCACCGGCTACACCGGTATATACGAAGCCCAGTATCCCAACTACGGCGTGACATGGGAACGTGCCCACAAGTTCAACGCCGGTGTAGACTTCAGCCTCTTCAACGGCAAGCTGGGCGGTACGTTTGATGTGTTCTACGAGAAGCGCAACGACATCCTGACCGAGTACCTCAGCCGTCCGCAATGGGTGGGCGTGGTGATGGCCGCTGATAACTTAGGAAAGACCAAGAACCAGGGTTTCGAAATCGAACTGACCCACAGCAACCACATCGGCAAGGACTTCAGCTATTCGGTAGGCTTCTCCTTCACCCGTGCCCGCAATGAAATCGTCGAAATGGACGAGCCGGCATTGAAGACAGACTACCGCAAGGAGACGGGCCATGCCATCGGCCAGTACTACGGACTGATATGCGACGGTTTCGTGACGCAGGCAGACATCGACAGCGGCACACTGCCCACATCGGTCTACGGCGACGTGCAGGTGGGCGACCTGAAATACCGCGACCTGAACGGCGACGGCTTCATCGACGACCGCGACGTGACGTTCATCGGCTACAGCGACGTGCCGGAGAACTCTTACTCTTTCAACCTGAGCGCCAACTACAAGAACTGGGGATTCAGCATCATGTTCCAGGGCGTGAGCAACGTGAGCCGCTACTACGACGCGGAAGCCATGTATGAGTTCATCAACGGCGGCAAGGTGAAGCAACACCACCTGCAACGCTGGAACCCGAATGAATCGGAAGAATACAACCTGGCCAACGCCACGTACCCGCTGCTCCACTACGACGACTACGGCAACCACAACCACCAGCAGAACTCCTTCTTCCTGATGAACGGTGCATTCGTCCGCCTCAAGAACATCGAGCTGAGCTACACGCTGCCCACCGCCTGGTCGAAGAAAGTGGGCATGAGCGACTGCCGCCTCTACGTCAACGCCAACAACCTGGTGACGTGGGACCACCTTGACGGACTGACCGACCCGGAAAGCAACGGCTCGAACACCTACCCCATTATGAAAAGCATTAACTTTGGTGTAAACATTAAATTCTGAGAAACATGAAAAGAAAACTACTATACAGCATATTTGCACTGAGCGTAGGGGCAATGCCGCTGACCTCGTGCAGTGACTTCCTCGACAAGGACCCGAGCAACGAACTGACCGAGTCGGACGTGTTCGGCGACTGGTCCCTGATGGTGCAGTTCCATTACGACACCTACAACTTCCTGCTCCACGGTGCCAACCGCATTGACACCCACTGGCTGGACGGCGCCACCGACCTGGGGGAAGAAAGCTATACGGGCGGCGTGAAGACCACGTTCAACATCGGCAACTACTACGGCTCGGACGGCGAGGACGAACTGACCAGCGTGTGGGAGTCGCGCTACCGTGGCATCCGCAAGTGCAACCGGATCATCAACCAGATAGACGACGTGCCCCAGGATGTCTCCCTGTCTGACTCACAGTATGAGACCGACAAGAAAACCTACGTGGCAGAAGCCCGCTTCCTGCGTGCGTGGTTCTACTGGGAACTCTTCCTGCGCTACGGTGCCGTGCCCATCGTGACCGAAGTGCTCGACCCGGACGGCGACCTGATTTCCGACTACGTGGATCGTCCCACCATCAAGGAATATGTGGTGGACTTCCTCCTGAAGGAGCTTGAGGAATGCGAGAGCGACCTCCTGTCTTACAGCGATGCCTGGACTTCCAGCCGTGCCGGACGCATCGGCCAGCCCATGGCCCGCGCCCTCTACTCGCGCATCATGCTCTACATGGCCAGCCCGCGCTTCAGCGACGACTCCGGCATCACCTGGCAGCAGGCCGCCGATGCCGCCAAGAGTTTCATCGACGACTACGGTGGGGCTACGGAATATGGCGTGACGGGCACCACCTTCTACCTGTTCCAGGCATCCGGCGACGGAATGACGGACTACACCAACGCCATCCTGCGTACCACCTACACGGGTAACAACTACGAGACAATCTTCTTCCGCAACGATGCCCAGATCAGCTATTCCAGCATCGACTATGACACGCCCGTGGGCGAAGGCGGGCAGGGCGGACTTTGCCCGTCGCAGAACTTGGTGGACATGTACGACATGGCCGACGGCTCTTCTCCCTTTGCCGAGTACGACGAGACGGGTGCCCCCGTGTATGACACCTCCACCTACACGCCGGAAATCAATCCCGCAAGCGGATACGACGATGCCCACATGTGGGAGAACCGCGACCCGCGCCTGGCGGCCACCGTGCTTTACCACGGGGCGACGTGGAACGGCGACACCATCAACGTGATTTCCGGACAGCGGGACAACCCCGTGGGGAACGCCAACGCCACGCCCACCGGCTACTACCTGCGCAAGTACATACCGGAGAGTATTCTCAGTTCCAACCACGCCGGTTCGGCCTACCGCCTGTGGATTATCATCCGCTATGCGGAAATCCTGCTGAACTATGCCGAGGCCATGAACGAAGTGCAGGGTCCCTGCCAGGAAGTGTATGACGCGCTCGATTACATACGCCAGCGTGCCGGAATCACCGGCAGCGTGGCAGACCGCACGGACCTGACCTCTTCCCAGGAGAAGATGCGCAACTTCATCCACAAGGAACGGACCGTGGAACTGGCTTTCGAGGAACACCGCCCGTGGGATGTACGCCGCTGGAATGTGGCCGAAGAGGCACTGGCACGCCCCATCTACGGTGTCACCGTAAGCTCGGACGGTACCGTTACGCGCAAGCTGGCGCAGAACAGGGTGTTCCAGGAGAGGATGTACCTCTATCCGATACCTGAAGAGGAAGTCTGGAAGTCAGGTATTGAAGACAACCCCGGTTGGTGAAACGGACCGGAAAAACAATCCCAGTAGGTAACTTTTTAAAAGAATGAGAATATGTATAGAAACTCTGACTATATAAACAGACTGCTTGCAGCCGGACGGCTCCTGCTGCTGGCAGTGACGGTCATGGTGGCCGGTACGGCACATGCCCAGCAGACCAAGGTGCTTCAAGGCCGCATTGTGGATTCTGAAGGAAACGGCATTGCCGGTGCCATCGTGAACGTAACCGAAGAGAACCGCATTGCCCTGTCGGACGCGGACGGCTATTTCAGCCTCAAGAGCGTGGCGGTAGGCGATGAAATCTGCGTGACAAGCGTAGGCTACAAGACGGCTTTTGTCACGGCCGAGTTCGACGGAAACTTCGTCGTAAAAATGGAAGACGATACGAACGAATACGACAAGTTAGTGCCCGTGCCTTTCGGCACCAAGCCCAAGAAGTTCGTCACGGAATCCACTTCCACCGTGTCGGGTTCAACCTTGGAGAAGTACCCCATCGCAGTGCTGCAGAACGGTTTCTCCTCGACGCTGACCGGCGTGGAGACCTACGAATGGTCCAGTGAACCCGGATGGACGGAAACGGCTTTCTACATCCGTGGCATCCGTACCATGAACTCCAGCGCACGCGAACCGCTCGTCATCGTGGACAACGTGGAGCGTGACCTCTCCTTCCTGGATGCCTATCCCATCGAAAGCATCACGGTGCTGAAGGATGCCGCCGCTTCTTCCATCTACGGTATGCGCGGTGCCAACGGTGTCATCATGGTGACCACCAAGCGCGGCGAATCCGGCAAGACCAAGATTGACCTCAATCAGGAGATCGGCTTTCAGTTCCTGAGCAACCGCATGGAGAACCAGAACTCTTACAACACGGCACTGACCCGCAACCGTGCCCGTTACCTCAACGGCCAGGAGCCCCTGTACACCGACGAACAGATAGAAATGTACCGCCGCGTGTCCAACGGGGAGACCCTGACCGGCATGGACCAGTACCGCTACTTCGACACCAACTGGTTTGATGCGCTGTACCGCAACATGGCACCCCAGTACAAGACCAACGTGCAGATAAGCGGCGGTAACGAACGTGCCCGCTACTACGTGTCGTTCACCTACCTGCGTCAGGAAGGTATGTGGAACAGCGATTACACGGAGAATGACGACTACAGCGTCCAGCACGTCCTGAACCGCTACAACCTGCGCTCCAACCTGGACATCGATGTCAACAAGTACCTGAACGTTTCGGTAGACCTGGGCGGACGCTTCGACAACATCAGCCAGTCCAACACCAGCGTGTTCAACCTTGTGACCTTCGGTGCCGTGGAAGGCAACCCGATGGAACCGATGTACACGCCTACGGGCGAGGTCTACGTTTCCTCCACGGCTTCCAACCCGATTTACCTGCTTGCCTCCGCCGGTCTGGACAAGAACCGCCGCCGCAACCTGTACTCCACGGTGAACGTGACCGGCGACCTCTCCGACCTGCTGAAGGGACTTAAAGCCAACGTGATGGTGAGCTTCGACGCATTCGACGTGTTCCAGTCTTACCAGACGAACAGTATCAACTCCTACAGCTACGACTACACCAACACGAGCGCGACCAGCATATCGGACTTCACCTACACGCAGACCAACACGTACTCGGAACTGTCCAACGCATCGGCCAACGAGCGTGCCAACTACTACAACCTGAACTTCAACGCAGGCTTCCAGTACAACAGAACCTTCGGGAAGAAACACTACGTTGACGCGCGTGCTTTCATCCGCACGTTCCGCAACCGCCAGAACGTGAGCGACGCAAACGACCACACGCCCAGCTCCCTCTCGTCCAACCGTACCCTTTCGTGGAACGGGCAGGCCACCTACGTGTATGACAACCGCTACATCTTCTCCGGCAACATCTCGCGCATGGGTAACGACAACTACGAGGCCGACGAACGCTGGGGAACCTTCTGGGGAACGTCCCTGGGATGGGTGGTTTCGGAAGAACCGTGGTTCCGGAAGAACAGGAACATCAACCTGCTGAAGCTGCGCGTCTCCTACGGTCACACCGGACAGTCGGACACCGGTACGGACCGCTATCCCTACCAGAGCACCTACGGCGACGGAACGGGTTACAGCTTCGGTACCAACTCCACGTGGATTGACGGTATAACCGAGACGCTCATCGGAAACTCGAACAACAAATGGGAGATCTCCGACATGGTGAACGTGGGTGTGGACTTCGACTTCTGGAAAAAGAAACTCTACGGTTCGGTTGACGCTTTCAAGGAATGGCGTTCCAACATCCTGGTGACCCGTTCCAATACGCCCGACCTGCTGGGTGTGTCGGTGTCGCAGGACTCTTACGGAAAGGCGGAGACCAAAGGTGTGGAAGTAACGCTGGGTCACTACAACCGGATTGGCAAAGTCAACTACTTCATCGAAGGTATGTTCACCTGGAACACCAACCGCATCACCGAAATGGATGAAACCGACCCGCTGGAGGAATGGCAGCGCAAGACAGGCAAGCGGATTTTCGACTACACTTCCGTGCAGGGCCTGTATGAAAGCTCGTTCAACAACGGTGTCGGCGGATGGAACATATACGTGTTCGACCAATGGGCCAGCGACGAGAGCCTGATTGCCACCAGCCAGGAGGACGCCATCGCGAACCCGGAGAAATACCCGTACAACACCTTTGCAAGCGGCACGCAGAAGCTGGGTACCGCCGTGTTCAAGGACCTGAACGGCGACCGCATCATCGACGAGCACGACATGATTCCCAGCGGATACACCATCATCCCGGAAATCACCCCGTCGCTCACCTTCGGTGCCGAATATGCGGGCTTTGACCTGCGCTGCACGCTGACGGCCTACCTCAACCGCTCGGTATTCCTCTCGCCGGCTATCACCTATTCCGGTTGGAGTAACAACGCCACGCACGAGGTGGTCTACACATGGGGTTACTACACGGAAGACCCGACCGATCCAAGCAACGTCAATGCAAAATACCCGCGCATCATGTACGGCGGCTTCAACGCCGAAGACAGCGACCGCGACACGGGAACGTACCAGAACTCTATCTGGATTGTGAACGGCAACTACCTCTCGCTGCGCAACATCGAGATAGGTTACTCGCTGCCGGCCAAGCTGATTGCCAAGGTCGGCATGACCAAGTGCCGCTTCTACTTCAGCGGATACAACCTCTACAACTGGAGTCACCTGCCCGACGGTGTAGACCCCGAAAAGCCGATGAGCTACTGCTGGTGGTATCCGAAGACCAGAACGTTCTCCTTCGGAGTAAACATAGGATTCTAAACATAATGCCAAAACAACAGACAACATGAAAAAGATAACCAATTATATTGCTGCCGGCCTGCTGGCGGCCGGACTGACGGGATGCAGCGACTTCCTGGAAAAGGAAGTGGACCTGACCCTTAACGCGGAAGAGGTGTTCAGCAGCTTCGAGAACACGCGCAGCTTCCTGGCCAACATCTACACGTACCTGCCGGACATGTTCGGTGCCATCAACGACGGCTCCTACAACTCGCCGCGCGACTGCATGACCGACAATGCGCTCTGCTACTGGACCAGCTGCCTCTACTTCGGTATCCTGAGCGACAGCTATACGTCCAGCACCCACCCCATGGCCTCGACGTTCTGGTCGAACGACGCGGCAGCCATACGCCGCTGCAACGTCTTCCTGACCAACGCACGCGAGGACGTGGTGGGCAACTACTACCAGTCGGGCGACGACAGCTACCTGTACGACCGCTACTGCGCCGAAGCACGGCTGTTGCGTGCCATCTTCCACTTCGAGATGGTGAGCTACTTCGGCGACATGCTCATCATCGGCGACGATGAGGACGGAAACCCGATTGTGTTCGAACAGAACGACTCGCGCATGAACACCGCGCGTACCAGCGCAGCCGAGGTGCTGGACTGGATAGCCAGCGAGTGCGATGCCGTGAAGGATGACCTCCCCTTCCGCTACCAGAACGAGGAAGAGAACTGGGGACGTGTGAACGGTGCCGCTGCCTACGCGCTCCGTTCAAGGGCACTGCTCTACAAGGCATCGCCGCTCTTCAATACGAGCAGCGTATCGTCGTGGTGGAGCGATGCCGCACAGGCTGCACAGGATTTCATCGACGTGAACAGCCAGCAGAGCAATCCCTACAAGCTCTACACGACCGATGACAACGACCCCGATGAGAACTACTACGAGTGCTTCACCACCAACCCGTACTACAACGATGAGTACATCCTCAGCCGTTCTATCTGGGATACCTATACAGTGGAGTTTTACCTCTTTCCCTGCGGATACAGCGGTAGCATAACCTCCAACGGACGCTGCAACCCGACGCAGAACTTCGTGGACAGCTACGAGACCATCAACGGGCTGCCCATCGACCAGGATCCCACCTATAACGAGCAGGATCCCTATTCGAACCGCGACCCGCGCCTGGAGCAGACCATCCTGCACCACGGTTCCATCTGGGGGGATGCCGTGAACAGCGAGGAACGTGAGGTGGATGTGTCCTATCCGGACGGTATCGACTATGCGGCACAGTTCGGCGGCACGCTGACGGGCTACTACACGAAGAAGTACTGCTACAACATGTCGTTCAAGAGCCCCACCACGACCTATCATGCATGTCCCATCTTCCGCTACGGCGAGATTCTGCTCAATGCGGCCGAAGCCTACAACGAGGCAGGCGACCAGGACAAGGCCTACACATACGTCAACCAGGTACGTGCCCGCGTGGGTATGCCCGCATACAGCGGCATGACGCAGGCCCAGCTTCGCGAACGCATCCGCAACGAACGCCGCATCGAACTGGTGTTCGAAGACCACCACTGGTTTGACGAACGCCGCTGGAAGCTGTTTGAGGACCAGACGGCATCGAGCGAGACAAGCCTGCCGCGCTACCAGCAGATCTACAACCTCTACGGTGTGCGTGTGGAACCGGACAACAGCACGGTCTACAACTACCAGAGTGCCGACTCGCAGCCTTTGCGCACGTTCAACAGCCCGAAGGATTACTTCTTCCCCATCCCCTACGACGAACTGGTCAAGCTCCCCAACCTTGGTCAGAACACAGGATGGTAAGGCAAGAGGCAGGGGAGGGGCGTGCCGCCCGGAAACCGGATGCGCCCTCCCCAATATACCCATACATATTTATAATAACAGGACCTAACAACGATTTTACAGTATGAAACGATATAACTTACTCAACTTGCTTCTGGCAGCAGCGTGTGCCGTGTTCATCGGAGCCTGCGACGATGACGACCTGGACTACGGTGACGACGGTGTGATTGTAGGGACTCCGGTGATAGTGGAGCTTTCGGGAACAACCGCCGTGCTGCAGGCCACTGTCAATTTCCAGGACGGTGTGCGTTACACCAATGCGGGCTTCTGCTACGACACGGAAAGCTCTCCCACCATTTATGATTCGACCGTGGGCTCCACCATCGAGGACGGAGTCATCACAGACACCCTGACCAACCTGTCGAAGACGACCTATTACGTGCGGGCTTACGTCAGCATCTACAACGGGGGAGTTGTCTACTCCAATGAAATCACCCTGGAGGCGGAAGGCACACTGACCGGCAATGAAGAACTGGACAGCTATGTGGCACCCACCTACGACGACGATTATTCGTCCATAGCCGGTTGGGACATGCGCGACCAGTGGAACCTGGCCAACGTGCACGACCCTTCGGTGGTGTTGGCCGAAGACGGCTACTATTATATGTACCAGACGGATGCGTCTTATGGCAACGCCCATGACGGGCACGGCCATTTCCATGCCCGCCGCTCGCAAGACCTGGTGTATTGGGAGTACATGGGGGCGACGATGGATGATGCCCCGGACTGGGTGACTGAAAAGCTGAACGAATATCGTGAAGCACTCGGACTGGCTCCCATTGAGGAGCCTTCGTTCGGTTATTGGGCACCGGTTGTGCGCAAGGTGCAGGACGGGCTGTACCGCATGTACTATTCCATTGTGGTGGACAACTACATCGGTTCCGGGGCTGCCACTACCGAAGCGGACTTCGACAATACGTGGACGGAACGCGCCTTCATCGGCCTGATGGAGACCAGCGACCCCGCCGGGAACGTGTGGGAAGACAAGGGCATGGTGATATGCTCTGCCTCTGACAAGGGGACAGACTGGTCGCGTTCTTCAACCAGCGACTACGAGGCTTATTTCAAGTGGAATGCCATCGACCCCTCTTACATCATCACGCCCGGAGGTGAGCACTACCTCGTCTACGGTTCCTGGCACAGCGGCATCGTCGCTGTCGAACTGGACCCCAGCACGGGTATGCCTCTTGAAGAACTGCCCAATCCGTGGGGCACGGCCGAGGACATCGCCGCATACGGTTCTCTCGTTGCTACGCGGGACATGTACAGCCGTTGGCAGGGTTCGGAAGGGCCGGAAGTGGTTTACAGGGACGGCTACTACTACCTGTTCCTGGCATACGATGCGCTCGCCATCCCCTACAACACCCGCGTGGTACGCTCCACCGACATTGCCGGACCGTACTATGGCATTGACGGCACGGACGTTACGAACAACGGAGGTGATGCCCTGCCGGTTGTGACGCACCCCTATAAATTCAACGACAGTTACGGCTGGGTGGGCATCTCCCACTGTGCCATCTTCGATGACGGGGAAGACAACTGGTATTATGCTTCGCAAGGCCGTCTGCCCGAAAACGTGGGCGGCAATGCCTACAGCAATGCCATCATGATGGGGCACGTCCGCAGCATCCGCTGGACCAAAGACGGCTGGCCGCTCGTCATGCCGGAACGCTACGGTGCCGTGCCGAAGGTGGCCATCAGCGAAGACGAACTGGTGGGAAGCTGGGAGGTCATCGACCTTTCCTACAGCTATGGCACCCAGAAGACATCCACCACAATGACGTTGGCAGAGGACTACACGGTGTCCGACGGCACGTGGCAGAGTTCTACCTGGAGCTACGACGCGGACAACGAGATTCTGACCATCGGCAATACGGAGCTTTACCTGCAACGGGAAGTGGACTGGGAGGCATCTCCCCGCACACACACCATTGTCTTTGCCGGTTATGACAGCAGTTACATAACCTACTGGGGCAAGAAAAGCAAGTAAGGTTGCTCTTAAAGTTGCTCTTTGAAATTCGTTCTTTTCCCTCCAGGCCGTCCGGGAACTGTCGGCAGTTCATCAGTCTGTCATGCTGAGTGCAACGAAGCATCTCCCGCCGGTAGCCCGGTAGCAGGAGATCCTTCACTCCGTTCAGGATGACCGG
>CAYPUJ010000012.1:0-31027 GCA_964413805.1 uncultured Bacteroides sp.
CCAGCCGCCAGCCGCTGCACCACACCATACCGCCTTGGACTATCGGATACTTTATCCCTAAAAGACTCGTTATTCTATTCATACCATATAAAAGAATGATTTCCAATCAATAAATCTTACACTACTCTCTGCACACCTGAATGTCCTACAATAGTCGTATCTCTGTTCCTTACTTCCAATGTTTTTTCTCCCGAATGGTAACAGAGTCCCCGTATGCACGCAATGCTTCCAAGGTCCTAATCCTCCGTTTGCGTCCCTTGAAATCCCAAAACTCCCGCGTAAAAGGTTTCATCAGATCCATGCCGCCTCCGACTCCGACTCTCGCAAACTGTTGCTCCACCGATTTAAATTTCTGGAACGGCCCTTTCCATGTGTCTTCGTCTACCTTGATTTCCTTTTGAAGTATAGGATCCCAATTGTAGCGCGTCGTGGGTTTATAAGGACGCAACGTCAAGACCATTTTCTGTTCCGGCTTCTCCTCGGACAACTTCGGCAACGTACAGTCAAAATCCATCCACGGCTTGTCCGTAGACATCATCTGCGGGGATTCCCAAAGTTCCCGCAAAGCTTCAGGGTTCAGCTTCAGTTCCCCATCCCCGTGCAACACCTCCTGCAACTGCAAGGAATCTTGCTGTGTCCGGTCCTGTGCGCAAAGAGGAAAGTATAGCACCCACAAAAAGCATCCCAAAAACAAAGAACGCTTCATCACCCAACATTCATCACCACCACATATACCCACTTCCACAAAGCGGTTCGTCATAGCAGGGATCGATGGTCCAGACAGTGCGCGGATACTTGCGCCCTTCCCACCAACGCCGGTACAAATCTACTGCGTCCAGCACTTCGTCATCGGTCAGGAAATAGATTCCTTCATAGTCTTCCGCATCCACGTGCACCATCTTGCAACCCATAGAAGCATTGTGCCCCAAACGAATGGTTTCGACCGTCCACAATATACATTCGCCCAAACGCAGTTTTCCACCGGCCGAATAAGAAACGGGAGCCAAAGGGAAAGACGGTATAGCCGACAAATCGTCGGCATACTCCAACAAATCTCCAATATCCTCCTTGTCAAACTTAGGCATCACGTTCACGCCTTTTGCATCTTGCGTCGATAGCTTCCCGGACTTCAGTTGTTTGACAAATAACTCTATATCTGGATTCTCGACATCCAAGGTCTCTTCACTGCACGCCGAAAGCATACCCATGCAAACCACGAACAACAACACCTGCCCGCATGTATATAATTTAATCCTCCAAGTTTTCATCTTTGCAATTCATTTTTAGTGATTAATAAGTCATTCGCAGTCCACACAGCAGATTCACATTCGTTGCCCGCTCCGTGCGCAGGCTCCGCACTTCTCCGTCGGTGGAAAAATGATGAGACACCGACGGCTCGGCAAACAAGGCAATGCGTTCTCCCAACTTATAGCGAATGCCTATGCCGGCCTGCAACGCAAGCCGTACAGGGTCATCATCGAAGCTTTTATTCAACGTCTTTTCCGCGCTCCCGCCCACAGTTGCATACAAGTCCACTTTAGAGACACCGGCCAGAAGCACGTTCAGCTTCACCGGAATTGCCAACGCATGCAAGTCGGCTGCATCCGTTGCAGGCAGATAAGTGTATTGCAGACCGGTTTCCAATGCCAACCGCCTGTTCAGCCGTCGTTCGACCGTGGTTGCCGCAGTGAGCGGTGCCTTGCAGTCGCCTTTAGGTAAAGATGTCCCCACCGCCACCTGCCAGGCCCAACGCTTCATCGTGTTTTTCTCCGTCTCTTTTTCCTCCGGAGCAGCAGTCACACGCCCTTCGCCGGATACGGTTCCCCATCCGCCGTTGCCGGACAGGAATTTATAGGACCCGCCTTCGGTCATGAAAGCTGGATTCCTGTCTCCTGCGGGGCGTTGTGCATAGAGCCATTTACGGACGGATATGGAGAAATGCACAGTCCTGCCCCCTGCATTTTCTGTAGCCGGGTAGACGTCTCCGGCAGAAGCCTCATCTGCATCTGGTTGTTGCGCTTCATCTGTTTGTGCCAGAACCGTTTCTTCTCCACGGGGAGGTCTCAACGCCTCTTTCATCCGGTCTTCCTTTACACTCCCCTCCGGCATCAGGGCGTTCACCTGCATAAAGGCTTCTTTCATTTCCTTTTTGGGCGAGAAAAACCAGAAAGCCGCAGAAGCCGCGCCCAGCAACAATGCAACCGAAGCGGCGGCGGCCACTCGCTGCAGCCCGGGCACCCACAGCACTTTCCTCCTCGTGGCAACAGGAGGCAAATCCCGCTCCAGTTCGTCCCAAAATCCGCTCCGGACCTCCATTTCGGCACTGCCCAAGCGGTTGCGAAACAAATCTGCTATTCTATCCTCTTCTTTCATGCTCGATATATTCCTTTATTTTCTTTGCTAACATACATTTGGCACGATGCAGTTGCGACGTGGACGAATGTTCCTTTATGTGAAGGATTTTCCCGATTTCCTTGTGCGACTTTTCCTCAAATACATACAGGTTGAACACCGTCCTGCACCCATCCGGCAACTCCGCCACGAACTCCATCAACACCTCTTCCGGAATCCGGCTTCCTGCCTCGGCCGGCATTTCCTCGTCTGCTACTTCCGGAAGTTGTTCCCCGTTCACCACCAGGCGGCTGAAGCGTTGCTGTTTCCGCAAATAGTCAATGGCCTGTGTAGACATGACGCGCGTCATCCACGTCACCAACGAACATTCTCCCCGAAACGTAAAATGCGTGAAGATTTTGATGAATCCGTCATGCAACACGTCATGAGCCGCATCCAGATTGCCCGTATAGCGGTAGCACACCGCCAGCATCTGCTTTGCGTAAAGGGTGTACAGTTCCTTTCGGGCGAAATCCTTTCCAGCCCGGCAGCCCTCTACCAACTCCATTTCAGTTTCCAAAACCAATGCTATCTTTGATATACGGACGCTTCTCGCACGTCGTTTGTTAATAAGGACGCAAAATGCAGCGAAATGCTGCGAACCATCACCTTAAAAGAAGTTAAAAAGAATTCTGACAAAGCAAAAAAGAAGAGAAGGCCCTCTTTGCAGATGTTGCCTCCTCTCCCACCTTACGTATTGGTATCAACAAGCCTTGAAGCTCATGTCCAACCCTTTTACAGAATGTGTCAACGCCCCCACCGAAATGAAATCCACCCCGCACTCGGCATAATCCCGCAATGTGTCAAAAGTGATGCCGCCCGACGATTCTGTCTCATAACGGCCGCCCACCATCTCCACAGCTTTCCGGGTCAGTTCCGGTGTAAAGTTATCAAACATGATGCGGTCAATTCCTCCTATGTCCAGCACTTGCTGCAACTCATCCAGGTTGCGCACCTCAATTTCTATTTTCAGGTCTTTCTTCTTTTCCCGGCAATATTCCTTGGCGCGTGCAATTGCCTTTTCGATACCTCCGGCAAAATCCACATGGTTGTCTTTCAGCAGAATCATGTCGAACAGTCCGATGCGATGATTCACTCCCCCGCCTATCTTCACGGCCATTTTCTCCAGAATCCGCATCCCCGGTGTCGTTTTGCGCGTATCCAGCACACGTGTATGCATCCCCTTGAGCCGTTCGACATACTTGTGCGTCATCGTAGCGATTCCACTCATGCGCTGCATGATATTCAGCATCAGACGTTCCGTCTGCAAAAGCGACTGCACTTTTCCTTCCACCACCATCGGCACGTCGCCCGGCTTCACTTCGGCACCGTCGTTCATGAACACTTCCACCTTCATGGTTGCATCGAAACGTCTGAATACTTCCTTCGCGACCTCAATGCCTGCCAAAACGCCAGCTTCCTTTATCAGCAGCTTCGATTTTCCCATCGCCGTGTCGGGAATGCACGAGAGCGTGGTGTGGTCTCCATCGCCTATGTCTTCGGCAAAAGCCAAGTCTATCAACCTGTCTATCAGTTCTTCCTCTTTATTCATTTGTCTTATCAATCCTTATCTGATGTATATAATACCTGTTTTGCACCTTCCGAAAGAAACAGTTCACCCGGAAATCCCCGTTGGCCGTCTTCAATGTCCCGACGAAAAATCCCGATTCGTTCCGCTGTCCTTGATGGTTTATGTCGAAACCATTCACTTTATTCGACGAGAAGAAGCCAGCCATTTCGGCCATCGCGCCCTGCCTGTCAACTGGTGCAGGACGGTTCTGGATGGTCACATCCACCTTATCGTCCATATACCTGTCCAACTCCTGCGGATTTCCTTTCTTAAATGCCACGATCACCCCAACCGGAACATCTTGCGCTCTAAGGAAAGATGCCCCGACCAGGAAACCAGCCAATAATAAAACTACCCGCTTTTTCATTTTCACAAGTATTCATTGTTCAGCAAAGATAGGCATTTATTCCTAATAACAAGAAAATTAAGTACTTTTTCTTCGCATCAGGTACATTTTGTCCTCTTTTGCCCTTTCCTGTCGCTTTCCCGACCCGTTTTTACCAGGAATAATTGATGCCGAAACTCAGCAATTCTTTCAACTGAAAATAGCTGCTGCCCGTGGTCGGCGCGGTGCTGTCGTCGTAACGGGCATATACATACAACTTAGTGGACAGATAGCGGTTGAGCACAAAGTTGAACGTATTCTCCCACTCGATGCGCACCCAATCGTAGCTGGTCAAATAGCTCAGACGGGAGTCGAGCGTGATGGCAGAAGTGATTTTCCAAGATAAGGTGGGCTGAATCTGCGAACCCCAGTTGTGCTGCACGCTCTCTCCCTCATCAAGTCCAAAACTCGTCTCGTCCACATCCTTGTCGCCAACATACCGCATAGTCCACGTCAATGGTGCGATAAAGACGGAAAGGGTGAACTTGTCTTTCTTCAGCTTATAGTCCATACCGACACTGGCCGACCAGTCCAACGGTGCCAGAAAGGCGGAAATCGGGGTATTGTCGTTCGAATTATAGCCGCGGCAGAACTGCGTCTTGATTTCGGTTGTGATCGTATAGTACCAGTTGTGCGCCGCCTGCAGGCCCAGCTTGCTGTAGAGGCGCAACTGGTCTGTATTCACCAGCACCTTGTGGCAAGTGTCCGAAGGCGAAGACGCGAAGCCGAGTTTGGCATCGAGCAGGTTCTCCCACTGTATTTTTTCCTGGTCGTTGTAGTTGGCAGACAGTTGCAGAGTGGCCAGCATGGCACTGGAACTTTCTCCTCCGTTGTACCAGTTGTCCGAAATGTAGTTCTGAGTCACTTGCAACGACCCGCTCCCGCTGACGGTCCACCAGTTGGGCTTGTGGATGATGACTCCGGCGTCTTCCTTTATTCCCATGCGTTCCTGTTTGAACAGTTTGATGACGGAAGGGCGAGAAGAAGCCTCTTTTTCTATGTTGTCTTCGAACAAAGGCACCCGTTGCATCTCCGATTCCGTCCGTACCACCTTCCTCGGACAGTTCACGTAGGCATCCAGCAAAATACGGTCAACCAGCCTGCCAGCACGTCCGATGGAGGTGAAAGCCAACGTATCGAAAGGCAACACCCCGCATTCCACCGCAGGCACCGTGTCCGGCATCTGGAATTTCCACTCCAAACGCGAATAACGCTTCATCGGCTCATAATAATAGGTAAAGGGAACGAACATCCTGTAATAAGTGGGGTCTACTGCGATGTAACGTTCCGGCGTATCCGGGTTGTTCAAATAGTCCAACACGCCAAAATACTTCTCATAAAGGACGGAAGTCGTGTCCACTTTGTAACCATCCGCTTCCTGTTTGTCCAGCCTCAATACCCAATGCTCCTTCAGGAGATCCGACAAGGCATCGGTTCTGGCGGAATATCTTCTGTCCGGCCTCGGGGCAGGAGTAGTGGGATGCTGCGCCATTGCCGGCAACGAATACAGCATGAAAGCGGCAATTATCACAATGGTAAAGTGTCTATTCTTCATAAATAATGCCTCTTAATCCTGATATGGCGACAAAAATACTTGATTTTTGCATAGGAAGCAACCCAAAGCAAAGTTTTATTCACGAATCTGCGCAACGACACAACAGGCAAGGACCATTGCTTTATTCTGAATAAATTATCCCGCACATCCCATAGAATATCTCCGAATCTCACACTCGGAACAAAGAAAACCATTTGATAATAGAAGATTATCACAAGAAATCTCTACTTTTGCCGTCGGATAGAGGCAACTCTCTCCAAGACATACTGAAAATAAGGGAGCGTTATGTCTTCAACCTGCGTGTACAAAGCCTAGGAAACTTCAATCACGTTGAACAGGAGAAGATATGATGGTTTCCACGCATCTGCGTGGGACTGTTATTTCCACATCTGTTCATAAAGGTTTTCCTAGCACCTGTACACAAGGACGTGGCACATACGGTTCCACGCTCTCGCATTTTATAACCGCCTATAAGGAGAACCGGTAGGATCATGAATTGACGCGTATATGAAACAACAGTTTTGTCAAAGTTGTGGCATGCCCCTGACCGGTGAGAACAAAGGGACGAATGCCGATGGAAGCCGCAGTGAAGAGTATTGTGCTTATTGCTACAGAGACGGGAAGTTCACCCAAGATTTCACGATGAGTCAGATGATAGAATTCTGTTTGCAATTCCTAGACCAATGGAATGCGCAGGCTGGTACGGCCTTGACTCCCGTACAGGCAAAAGAGCAAATGTTGCAATACTTTCCGCGTTTGAAACGATGGAAAACCAAAGATGACCGGACGCTGGCCGAGAAAGCTGTCAACTTACTTGCCCAATGCGAAAACGTAACGGTTGCTTCCATTGATGCCAACGGTTATCCCCGTCCTGTGCAGATGTCTAAAATAGGTGCCAAAAGTTTCAATGAAGTCTGGATGGCGACAAGTGCCGACTCCGTGAAAGTGAAAGATTTCAAGGCAAACAACAAAGCCGGGCTTTGCTATGAACATTACGGAGACGGAGTTTCCCTGCGAGGCACTGTAGAAGTTATCACGGACGATGCCGTCCGCAGTGAAATGTGGCAAGACTGGTTCATTCATCATTTTTCCTGCGGACCAGGTGACCCGAATTATGTCCTTCTTCACTTCATCGGTACAAAAGCCACTTTTTGGATTAACGGAGATTTTTCTCATTCAAACCTTTAAATCATGAAACCAATTACTACAGATACCCGAAACATTGCCGCTTGCGGTCTTTACTGCGGAGCGTGCCGGAAATTCCTTACCGGGAAATGTCCCGGATGCAAACAAAACGAGAAAGCGACTTGGTGCAAAATCCGCTCGTGCTGCATCGACAACAAGTTCAACACCTGTGCCGAATGTCCTCACGATGTAAAAGAGTGCAAGTTGTTTTCCAATTGGATAGGCAAAGTATTCGCTTTTCTGTTCAACTCAGATCGCCATGCCTGCATCCGCTATATCAAGGAACGGGGCGAACAGGCCTTTGCCGAAGAAATGACGAACCGTAAATGTCAAACCATTAAAAGGAAATAACATGAAGAACGATTACTGAACTGCGATAAACGTTGCATTCCTGAAGATCCGTTACGGTTCTTCAGAAACAGTCTGTCTGAATGCAGCAACCGGGACACAAGTACGGAGCGTGCTCGGTACAGGCAATCCATTTCCAGTTTACAGGTGTGGAGCACGCTCGATACAGGCATCCCGGAAGCCGTTTGAAGGCAAACCAACAACATACCTCCGCACGGCCCGTTTCTCAAAAAAACAGGAAGAAGGATGGCTGTTTTTCCTGCAAAAGCACTACATTTGTGTAGCGAATCAGCAAACAAACCCTATCAAGGAAAGGAACAATCGAATGAAAAAGAAGTTAGTCGTTTTGTCGGGCGCAGGCATGAGCGCCGAAAGTGGCATCAGCACCTTCCGCGACGCAGGCGGGCTGTGGGACCAGTACCCGGTGGCGCAGGTGGCCACGCCCGAAGGATATGCACGCAATCCGGAACTGGTCATCAACTTCTACAACGAACGGCGCAAACAACTCTTGCACGTCCGTCCCAACGAAGGACACTTGGGCGTGGCAGCACTGGAACGCCGGTTTGATGTCACCGTCATCACCCAGAATGTGGACAACCTGCATGAACGGGCCGGCAGCACCCGTGTCATCCACCTGCACGGTGAGTTGACCAAGGTATGCTCCAGCCGCAACCCCAACGACTCCCGCTACATCAAAGAACTGAAACCGGAAGAATACGAAGTGCACATGGGCGACCTGGCAGGTGACGGCAGCCAGTTGCGACCTTTCATCGTGTGGTTTGGCGAGTCGGTTCCCAACATGGAAACAGCCGTGGAGTATGCGCAACAGGCAGACATCTTCGTCATCATCGGCACTTCGCTCAACGTCTATCCCGCCGCCGGCCTGCTGAACTTCGTGCCCGACAAGGCGGCTGTCTATCTCATCGACCCTAAACCGGTGGATACGCGCAGTTCACGGCACATCTGCTTCATCCGCAAGGGGGCTTCGGAAGGCGTGAAGGGACTGACCGGATTGCTGGACGTGTGAAAGCCGGCTTGTAAACAGTGGGGAGGTTACTTCTTCCGCACCCCGCAAAAGTCCAGTTCCACTTTGTTCTCTTCACGTGGCAACTGCAGGAACGGCTTGTGCCGTACCAGCCAGGCCACGATGTCGGCCCTGCGATAGGCCTCGCAATAATCAGTGAGGCGGAAACTGGAGTGCGCATGAATGTTGGGCTCCACAATCAGCACCTCGGCCCTGCTCTCCGAAATGACGCGCGAAACGATGTACTTGGCGGGTGACTCGCGCAGGTCGTCGATGTCCGGCTTGAAAGACAGTCCCATACAGGCCACCACGGGTTCCCGTTCGTTCTTCTCCACAAACTCCCGGCAAGCCTCCAGCACCTTGTTGGCACACCAGTCGGCCTTGTAGTCGTTGGTTTCGCGGGCACGCTTGATGAACTGCGCCTGTTCGGGATAGTCGGTGACAATGAACCACGGGTCTACGGCGATGCAGTGCCCGCCCACACCGCAGCCCGGCTGCAGGATGTTGACACGCGGATGTTTGTTGGCCAGTTCTATAAGCTCCCACACATTGATACCCGCCTTGTCGCAAATGATGGAAAGCTCGTTGGCGAAGGCTATTTGCGCATCGCGCGAGGAGTTTTCGGTGAGTTTGCACATCTCGGCCGTGCGGGCGGTGGTGCGGTGCAACTGCCCTTGCACGAAAGCCGAGTAAAACTCGACGGCTTTTTCGGTGGAAGCAGGGTCGATGCCACCGATGACACGGTCGTTGTGCACCAGTTCGTAGAGCGTGTTGCCGGGCAGCACCCGCTCAGGGCAGTAGGCTATGTAGAGTTTGCCCTTCAGTTCCGGCCGTTTGAGGAAGATGAGTTCAGCCATCCGCTCGGTGGTCATGACCGGCGAGGTGGACTCGATGACGAACAAGTCACCCGGCTTCAGGTAAGGAATGACAGAGAGGGTGGCAGTCTCCACGTAGGTGATATCCGCCCGGTGGTTTTGCTTGAAGGGAGTGGGCACTACGATGAAAAACGCATCGGCCGCTTCGGGCTTGGAGACGGCACGGAGGTGTCCGCTTTGCACGGCTTCCCGCACCGTTTGCGCCAGATCCGGTTCCACAATGTGCACTTCGCCCCGGTTCACGGTCTCCACCACTTCCGGGTTGATATCTACTCCCACCACGTTGTAGCCGTGGTGTGCCGCAACAGCCGCCGTGGGCAGGCCGATGTAGCCCAATCCTACAAAAACAACTTTTTTCATTTCGCTTCTTCTGCTATACTAAACGCTGCAAAAGTACAAATAATATACGACTCTGCGCCGTTTCTCACCGAAAAGCACTACTTTTGCAACGGATAAGACGGGATTACTGTCCGATTATCAACTTATTCATTGTTGACCGTTCAAGAAATGAGAGTTATACTTATCAATACATCCGAACGCATCGGCGGTGCCGCCATCGCCTGTAGCCGCCTGATGGAGGCGCTGAAAAACAACGGCATCAAGGCAAAGATGCTGGTGCGCGACAAGCAGACGGATCAGATCACCGTGGTGGCACTGAAGTACACGTGGTGCCTGGTGTGGAAGTTCGTGTGGGAACGGGTGTGCATCTGGCGTGCCAACCGCTTCAAGAAGCACCATCTCTTTGCCGTAGACATTGCCAACACGGGCACAGACATCACTTCGCTTCCCGAATTTCAGCAGGCAGATGTCGTACACCTGCATTGGATTAACCAAGGCATGTTGTCGTTGAAAAACCTGGACAAGATATTTGCCTCGGGCAAACCCATCGTATGGACCATGCACGACATGTGGCCCTTCACCGGCATCTGCCACTATGCCGCCGACTGCGACCGCTACAGGCTAGAGTGCCACAACTGCCCCCTGCTCTATGGCGGAGGCACGCGCCACGACCTTTCACGGAAAATATTCCGCCGCAAGCGCGAACTCTACAAAGGACGGCACATCACCTTCGTGGCCTGTAGCCACTGGTTGGAGGAAAAGGCCAAGAAAAGCACCCTGTTGACAGGACAGAACATCGTCAGCATCCCCAACGCCATCAACACCAATCTGTTCCGCCCACGCGACAAGCAAGAAGCACGTCACAAGACCCTCTTGCCGCAGGACATGAAACTCATCCTGTTCGGCTCTGTCAAAATCACCGACCCGCGCAAAGGCATGTCCTACCTCATCGAGTCGTGCAAGCTTCTGGCCGAAAAGCATCCCGAACTGAAAGGGGAATTGGGCATCGTGGCCTTCGGCAACCAGTCGAAACAGCTGGAAAGCCTTGTCCCGTTCAAGGTGTACCCGCTTGACTTCATCGCCAACGAACACCAGCTGGTGGACATCTACAACTCGGTGGACATTTACGTCACCCCTTCGTTGCAAGACAACCTGCCCAACACCATCATGGAAGCCATGGCATGCGGGATTCCCTGCGTGGGCTTCAACGTGGGCGGCATCCCGGAGATGATAGACCACTTGCACAACGGATATGTGGCACGTTACCGGTCATCCGAGGACCTTGCCAACGGCATCTTCTGGACACTGACTGACCCCGGCTATGCCAGTCTTTCGGCAGAAGCCTACCGCAAAGCCTCAACCCACTATTCGGAGCGCGTCATCGCCAAGAAGTTCACCGACCTGTACAACAAAGTGACCGGAAAATATGCATAACCGACCTACGCCGACGTTCAGCGTCATCACGGTGACCTACAACGCGCAAGCCACGCTGGAGGACACCATCCAGAGCGTCATCACGCAGACCTACCGGCATGTGGAATACATCATCGTGGACGGTGCTTCGCGTGACGGGACGCTCTCCATCATCCACAGGTATAAGGACCGCATCGCGCACGTGGTGAGTGAGCCGGACAAGGGGCTGTATGATGCCATGAACAAAGGCATCCGCCTTGCCACGGGCGACTATCTTTGCTTCCTCAACGCGGGCGACAGCTTTCACGCGGACGACACCCTGCAACAGATGGTACACTCCATCCGCACACCCGACCTCCCCGACGTGCTCTACGGCGAGACGGCCTTGGTAGACAGCGAAGGACATTTTGTGCGGATGCGCCGCCTGTCTGCCCCGGAGACACTGACCTGGAAAAGTTTCAAGCAGGGAATGCTTGTCTGCCATCAGGCATTCTTTGCCAAACGCTCGCTGGCCGAGCCCTACGACCTGCGCTACCGTTTCTCTGCCGACTTCGACTGGTGCATCCGCATCATGAAGAAGGCGCGCACCCTGCACAACACCCGCCTCGTGCTCATCGACTATCTGGACGAAGGGCTGACCACGCGCAACCAACAGGCCTCCCTGCGCGAACGGTTCCGCATCATGGCGCATCACTACGGACTGCCGGGCACGCTGCTCCACCATGCCTGGTTCGTGCTGCGGCTGATACTGAAAAAGTAGGAAAGGAAACTAAAACTTGACACGCAACTGTATTTGCAGGTCTGTTTTCCGATTACTGGGAATCAGGTCGTTGCCCGAACTGATTTCCTCCCGGTCGGTGTAAATGGTCTGTCCGAACTTGACGAGCAGCACCAACCACTTCTTCAGGTCGTAGCGCACGTGTGCCGAATAGCGGAATCCCTCTCCCGAATACGACGGTGTATAAAAGGTATAGAGCAATCCCTTTTCGTAGGCATACACGCGGGAGTCGTAATCATCGGTATGGAAGTAACTGCCCTGCACGGACACCGAAAGCGGGAACTTGGGCAACACCCAGGCGCACGACTGGCTGAACAGGTAGCCCATGCTTGCCTTCAGTCCTTGGGAATGGAAATGGTTGTAATCGGCAGTGGTCTGGAAACGCCACATGCCCGGAGCGTAAGTCAACCGGTAGCGGACCTTGTGGTGATAGATGGGCAGAGTAATTTCGCCGCCCGTGCCGGTCACGTCCCGTTCTTTCCGCTTGTAGCGGTAGTTGGCGTACATGGAGAGTGTCTCCGTCGGCGCATAGGCAGCCTGGAACATACAGTCCACACCCTGCGAAGGCTTGCTGATGCGGTACTTCCACCACGGGAAAGAAAAGAAGTCCGCTGACGCAAAGAAACGCCATTTTGCCCAAGGGGCAGCTTCCGCCGCCACATACCAGCCGTTTTCGTTCTGGGGAGTGCTGCTTTCGCCAAAGGAACGGGCGAAGAAAGCCCAATAGTCGTGCGCGTAGTAACGGTGAATCAGCATCAACCGGTAATCAGAAGACAGGTCGTAGCTCAGGCGGTTGAGCAGGGCATAACCTTGCTTGCCCAAAGCAGCTTCTCCCACCCAGGAGAAACGCTTCAGGCGATAGCTGTAGTCCACACTCGCATTGTAGAAATGATTGCCCCGCAGGTTGTACTTGGCGTAATTGCGGAGGGTAGGTTCATAAGGCCGGTCGAAGAAATAGTAAATGCCGGTCATGCCCAGCCTGAATGCATTGTGCCGATAGATCGCATTGCCGCCTGCCAGTTGCATAGTCAGGTTGTGGATTTTACTCACTTCGTTTTCAGTCCGGTGGAGCCCGGTTTTGTAGATGGAGGTAATAACACCGTCCTCCACCACGCCGTCCAAGGTGCGGTGGGAGTAAAAAGCCGAGACCTCCAGTCCCTTGCAGGCTTCCACAGTGGCGGCCACTCCACGGAAGTAGTTATACTCGTCGGTCGAACTGTGTTTCCGGATGCCGCTGCTCCGATGGTCGGAAGTAGAGAGCGAGAAAGACTTCCCCAACCGGAGGTTGGAGTTGAGCACCAGCCCCAGCCCGAAACTCAGGCGGTAGTTGCCCAAAGCCAATGTCTTCAACCGCCCCAGGTTGCGGATAACCAGGTAGTAAGAATAGTAGTCATAGCCTTTGGCATCATGCAGGGCAAAGAAGGGTTCGCCCGCATCCTTCTCGCCCGTCACGCCCGCCTGCAGGTAGTCGCCATAGCGGAAGCTGTAGCGGAGGGAATGATAGGAAGGAGTGCCCAGGTAGTTCTTTTCATAACCCTTCCGGGTGTAGAACGGGACATCCAGGCGTGTCAGTACCTCATGCTTTCCGTACTTGAGCAATTGCTTCACCGAGGGATAGGAAGACGGTGCCGTCACCGTGCGCACGCACACAAAGGGCAAGAGCAGTTCGATGGTGCGCTTGTCCATGTCCTCCACCAGCTGCAGTTCGTATATGCTTTGCATCTGTCCGTGGATGTAGACGTATGCCAGCAGGTTTTCCACCTGCAAATCTGTCAGGAAAGGGAACTGCTCCAACTGTTGGCACGTGGCTGTGTTCAGGTTGACGGGCTCTTCCAGCCGTTGCGCCAGTTCCTCCAGTTCGTCCTCCCAGTCCACCCCATCTTCTTCCAAGGAAAGTTGTTCCATGTTTTCTTGCAAAAGAAGCAGGTCCGGCTCTCTCACCTCTTGGGCTTTCAGTGCAGAAGCGGCAAGCAACATGCTTGCGAGAAACGCCCGTCTGATTGTTCTCATGATGAAAATATTAAGAAATGTGCGCCAAAGTTAACTTAAATAGCGTAATAAACCAATAAAAAGGGGGATATTCCGGCAAGGAATGAAAATAATCGTCTATTTTTGCGCCATGAGCCTGCGACTTTACATAATGGTCTTCTTCCCGATTTTCTTGCACGTCCTTCCCTGCCGGGCGCAAGAACAGCCGCAGGACGCTTCGTCCCACACCGCCCGCACGGTGCAGCTCTGCGTCTACGAGCATGACACAATCCCTTACGTGCAACTGCCCGCCGTCTACATCTTCCGCCCCGTGGAGTTTGACAACCAACGCCAACGCAACCGCTACGACAAACTGGTGCGCGACGTAAAGATAGTGCTGCCCATCGCCAAGGAAGTGAACCGCGCCATCATCGAGACCTACGAGTACATGCTGACCCTCCCCAACGAGAAAGCCCGCCAACGTCACATCAAGGCCGTGGAAAAGGGACTGAAGGAGCAATACACCCCGCGCCTGAAGAAACTCACCTTTTCCCAAGGGAAACTGCTGATTAAACTCGTAGACCGCCAGACCAACTCCACCGGCTACGAACTGGTGAAGGCATTCATGGGGCCTTTCAAGGCGGGGTTCTACCAGGCCTTTGCCTCCATGTTCGGCGCCAGCCTGAAGAAAGAGTACGACCCCGAAGGAGAAGACGCACTGACGGAGCAAATCATCCTGATGGTAGAGAACGGACAGTTGTGAAGCCCCGTCACTCCGGCTGCAACTCGCCCGCCGAGGGCAATTGTTTCCAGCCCTCGCCGAAGGTGTCGTAGGCATCGGTCACCACCACAAAGGCGTTCGGATCCACTTCCTTTATCTTTTGTTTCACACCTGCCACTTCCTTGTAGCTGAGGACAAGAAAAAGCATTTCCTTGTCGGCTTTTGTGTAAAGGCCGCTGCTTTTGATGCAGGTGGCGGTACGCTCCAGGTCTTTCAAGATATAATCGTGCAGTCCGGTCATGTCGCGGCTGCTGATGACAAAGATGAGCTTGTCGTTCTTTTCGCCGTTTATCACATAGGCCAGCACCCGCGACGTGACGTAGATGGCTATCAGCGAATAGAAGGAAAGGTGCCACGAAGGCTGTGTCACTTCGTCGGGGTTGCCCACTCCGAAGCCGATGACCAACAGCCCGAACAGCACCACCATACCGTCCACCATCAGGATGGCCCTGGAGAAACGGATGTGACAATACTTTTGGAGAATCATGGCCACAATGTCCGTCCCGCCGGTAGTAGCCCGGCTGCGCACCACGATGCCACAGCCAATCCCAATGAGCGCCGCACCGATGACTGATGTCAGCATCAGGTGGTCGGTCATGTCAATGCAGCCGCCCAACAGCAGTGCCGGGTCGAGGGCGTGGAGTGCTTCCTCCGAGGGGTAAGAAATCAGGGAAAGCCCGTTCATGGCAAGGGGAGTGAAGAGAGCGGCCACGATGGTGCGTGCGCCCACTTTGGCACCGAGCAGGATGACCGACAGGACCAGCAGCGGTATGTCGAACATATAGCCGAAGGTTCCCACCTGCACGGAAGGGAACAGGTTGTGGAGCACGATACTGGCTCCATACACACCTCCCGGCACGAGATTGTACGGATTGATAAAGTACACAAAGCCAGAGGCCATAATGGTGCAGCCCACAAAAATGCCTGCCCAGGAAAGGAGTTTTTTCTTCATATTCATCGCGATATATCGGTTACAAAGATACACGCATTGCGATACATGGCAAACCGGAAAGACACAAAATCTACTGTTCCGGCACGGCTCTTTCACTTGGTACATATCATGCGTTTCCTGGATGCCTGTATCGAGCGTGCTCCACACAGGCAATCCATTTCCGGATTACAGGCACGGAGCACGTTCGATACAGGCATCCAGGAAACGCATTACACGTACTATTTTCAAATACTGTCTGTGAGAAGTGAAAGCTGAACGGAAAGACGTGCCGTTCCGTGAATTATTCCCTGCAAGGCAAGACACAGACCGTATCTATAAATGACAAATTTATCCAGTCTGAATGCACGTGCAAATAAATAAAGTTTGTAACTTTGCGCCACTCATTACATTATTATTTATTACGCGCACTTTAAATAAGTACATCATGTCTGAAACAAAAAGAATCAAAACAGCATTGGTTTCTGTGTACCACAAGGAAGGGTTGGACGAAATTATCACCAAGTTGCACGAAGAGGGCGTAGAATTCCTGTCAACGGGCGGCACCCGCCAGTTTATCGAATCGCTCGGCTATCCCTGCAAGGCCGTGGAAGATCTGACAACCTATCCCTCCATACTGGGCGGGCGCGTCAAGACCTTGCATCCCAAGGTGTTCGGTGGCATTCTCTGCCGTCGCGGCCTGGAACAGGACATGCAGCAAATCGCAAAATATGAAATTCCTGAAATAGACCTTGTCATTGTCGATCTCTATCCGTTCGAGGCCACCGTGGCCAGCGGGGCCGACGAAGCGGCCATCATCGAAAAGATAGACATCGGCGGCATTTCGCTGATTCGCGCCGCTGCCAAGAACTACAACGACGTGGTTATCATCGCCTCGCAGGCGCAGTATCAACCCCTGCGCGACATCCTGATGGAACGCGGGGCGACCACCACGCTGGAAGAACGCCGCTGGTTTGCCAAGGAGGCCTTCGGCGTGTCCTCGCACTACGACACCGCCATCTTCAACTATTTCGACGGAGGCGAAGGTACTGCGTTCCGCTGCTCGGCCAACAACCAGAAGCCACTGCGTTACGGAGAAAACCCACACCAACACGGCTTCTTCTATGGGAATCTGGACACCATGTTCGACCAGATTCACGGCAAAGAAATCTCCTACAACAACCTGCTCGACATCAATGCCGCTGTGGATCTGATAGACGAGTTCGGCACGGAGACCACGTTTGCCATCCTCAAGCACAACAACGCTTGCGGCCTGGCTTCGCGCCCCACCGTGTCCGAAGCCTGGAAAGCCGCGCTGGCGGGCGACCCGGTGTCGGCCTTCGGAGGCGTGCTCATCACCAATGCCGTGATTGACCGGGAAACAGCCGAAGCCATCAACGAGATTTTCTTCGAGGTCATCATTGCCCCCGACTACGACGTGGATGCCCTGGAAATACTGGGTCAGAAGAAGAACCGCATCATCCTGGTGCGCAAGCCTGCCTGCCTGCCCAAAAAACAGTTCCGTTCGTTGCTGAACGGCGTGCTGGTGCAAGACCGCGACCTGAAGCAGGAAACGCCCGACGAACTGAAGCAGGTGACCACAAAGGCACCCACCGCGCAAGAAGTGGAGGACATGCTGTTTGCCAACAAAATCGTGAAGAACAGCAAGTCCAACGCCATCGTCCTGGCCAAAGGCAAGCAACTGCTGGCAAGCGGTGTCGGGCAGACCAGCCGCGTTGACGCATTGAAGCAGGCCATCGAAAAGGCCAAGAGTTTCGGGTTCGACCTGCGGGGCGCAGTCATGGCCAGCGACGCTTTCTTCCCCTTCCCCGACTGTGTGGAGATAGCGGGCAACGAAGGCATCAGCGCCGTCATACAGCCGGGCGGAAGCATCAGGGACCAACAGTCTTTCGACTACTGCAACGAGCACGGCATGGTCATGGTGACCACGGGATTCCGCCACTTCAAGCATTGAACCGGAATGAAGAATGAAGGATTTCCGTACCGGGCGGAAAGAACCCGCCATTCTTCATTCTTCTTTTAACTTGCATTCATACAATACTTAATTCTTAATTTTCATAGAAAAGAAATGGGCTTATTCTCTTTTACACAAGAAATAGCGATGGACCTGGGCACTGCCAACACCATCATCACTTCCAACGGGAAGGTGGTGGTGGACGAACCGTCGGTAGTGGCATTGGACCGTCGTACAGACAAAATGATTGCCGTGGGTGAAAAGGCGAAGATGATGCACGAAAAAACCCACGAGAACATCCGCACCATCCGTCCGCTGCGCAACGGCGTGATTGCCGACTTCTATGCCTGCGAACAGATGATTCGCGGCTTTGTCAAGATGGTGAACCGCAAGAACCGCCTGTTTGCGCCCTCGCTCCGCATGGTCATCGGCGTGCCTTCCGGCAGTACTGAAGTGGAGCTCCGTGCCGTGCGCGACTCTGCCGAACACGCAGGCGGACGCGATGTCTACCTGATTTTCGAACCTATGGCAGCAGCCATCGGTATCGGCATCGACGTGGAACTGCCGGAGGGCAACATGATTGTGGACATAGGCGGCGGTTCTACCGAGATTGCCGTCATCTCTCTGGGAGGCATCGTGACGAACAACTCCATCCGTCTTGCGGGCGACGACCTGACAGCAGACATCCAGGAGTACATGAGCCGGCAACACAATGTACGGGTGAGCGAACGCATGGCCGAACGCATCAAGATCAACGTGGGAGCCGCCCTGACCGACCTGGGTGAGGACGCGCCCGAAGACTACATCGTGCACGGCCCCAACAAAATCACGGCCCTGCCGATGGAGATACCCGTGTGCTATCAGGAAGTGGCGCACTGCCTGGAGAAGTCCATCTCGAAAATAGAAACCGCCATCCTGAGCGCATTGGAACACACGCCCCCCGAACTTTACGCAGACATCGTGCACAACGGCATTTATCTGGCCGGTGGCGGAGCCTTGCTGCGCGGACTGGACAAGCGGCTGACAGACAAGATAAACATCCCGTTCCACATAGCCGAAGACCCTCTGCACGCCGTTGCCAAAGGCACGGGAGTGGCCCTGAAAAACGTGGATCGTTTCTCGTTCCTGATGCGGTAATGGTAGGGAAACTATGCGGAATCTGCTGGATTTTCTTTTCAAGTACAATTACTGGTTCCTCTTCCTGCTGCTGGAGGTAGCCAGTTTTGTTTTATTATTCCGCTTCAACCATTACCAGCAAAGCGTGTTTTTCACTTCGGCCAACGGGCTGGCCGGACGGATTTACGAAATATCGGGCAGCGTGACCTCCTACTTCCACCTCAAGTCGGTGAACGAAGACCTGCTCGACCGCAACGTGTGGCTGGAACAGCGGATTGCCCGACTCGAACAAGCCTTGCGCGACCGGGAAGCAGATTCCGCAAAGCTGCAAAGCCTGGAACACCTCAACGCAGACTTCTGCCGGGTGTTCAAGGCGCACGTCATCAAAAACACGCTGAACAGGGCAGACAACTACATCACGCTGGACCAGGGCAGCGTGGCAGGCATCCGGCCGGAAATGGGCGTGGTGGATGCCAACGGAGTGGTGGGGATTGTCTACAAGGTCTCCCCCAACTACGCACTGGTCATTTCGTTACTGAACAGCAAGTCCAGCATCAGTTGCAAAATCGTAGGCAGTGACTATTTCGGCTACCTGAAATGGGAAGAGGGCGACTCCAACTATGCCTACCTGAAAGACCTGCCGCGCCATGCAGAGTTCAACCTGGGCGACACGGTGGTGACCAGCGGTTATTCTGCGGTATTCCCCGCCGGTGTGATGGTAGGCACGGTGGCCGACATGGCCGACTCGCACGACGGACTGTCTTACTTGCTGAAAATAAAGCTGGCAACCGACTTCGGACGGCTGAACAACGTGCGCGTCATTGCCCGTGCCGGGAAGGACGAACAAAAAGCACTGGAAGCGGAAGAAGAACAGTGACGGACGGAGGCAACGAGCAATAACGAATAACACATTATTATTAGGTATAAGTTTTGGCATTAAATTATCTGCATAAGACAGGATGGTTCATCGGCCTGGTGTTGTTGCAGGCACTGATCTTGAACAACGTGAACGTGGCAGGCTACGCCACTCCTCTCTTATATGTCTATCTGATTGTGAAGTTCGAGTCCAATGTGTCGCGCAACGAGCTGATGCTTTGGGCCTTTTTCATCGGACTGGCGGTAGACATCTTTTCAGACACGCCCGGCATGAATGCGGCTGCCAGCGTACTGCTGGCCTTCATGCGTCCCGGACTTCTGCGCCTGTTCCTCGTGCGCGATACGGTGGGCAGCATCGTCCCGGCTGCACGCACGATGGGGATGTCTCCTTTCCTGAAATATCTGACGACCGGCATACTCCTGCACCATGCCGTCCTGTTCGCCATCGGGTTCTTCTCGTTCGCCCACGTCGGTACCCTGCTGCTGAGAATCGTGACAAGCACCGTGCTGACCGTGGCTTGTGTCATGGCATTGGAAGGTATCAGTAAGAAACCGGAGAAATGAAAAACTACACACTGGAAAAAAGGAAATACGTAATCGGCATGGCAGCCATACTTATCGTGCTGATTTACATCGTCCGTCTGTTCTACCTGCAAATCATGACGGACGACTACAAACGGTATGCCGACAGCAACGCCTTCCTGAACAAGGTGCAATTCCCTTCGCGCGGCGCCATCTACGACCGCAACGGCAAACTGCTGGTGTTCAACCAGCCGGCCTACGACATCACATTTGTCCCCCGCGAAGTGACCGAACTGGACACGGCCGACTTCTGCCACGCACTGAACATCACCCGCGAGCAGTTTGACAACCGCATGAGAGATGTCAGGAACCGCCGGATGAACCCCGGCTACTCCAAATACACCCACCAGACCTTCATGACGCAGCTATCAGCCGAAGAGTGCGGTGTATTCCAGGAGAAGCTGTTCAAGTTCCCCGGATTCTACATCCAGCGGCGCACCATCCGGCAGTACACCTACAACGCCGCCGGGCACGCCTTGGGCGACATCGGCGAGGTGTCCATGAACGACATCAAAAACGACGATTACTATTCGCGGGGCGACTACATCGGCAAGCAGGGCATCGAACGCGCCTATGAGAAATACCTGCGTGGTGAGAAAGGCGTAGAGGTCTTGCTGCGCGATGCACACGGACGCATCCAGGGACACTACATGGACGGACAACTGGACCGTCCCTCTGTGCCGGGCAAGAACCTGAAGCTGGGCATCGACATCGACCTGCAACTCCTGGGCGAACGGCTGATGCAGAACAAAATCGGTGCCATTGTGGCCATTGAGCCTGCCACGGGGGAAATCCTGTGCATGGTCTCGTCGCCTTCTTTCGACCCGCACCTCATGATCGGGCGGCAACGGGGCAAGAACCACAACCTCCTGGAGAAAGACAAGCGGAAACCGCTGCTCAACCGGGCCATCCAGGGTGTATATCCTCCCGGCTCCACCTTCAAGACGGCACAGGCACTGACCTTCCTGCAAGAAGACGTCATCGACGTGCAGACCTCTTTCCCCTGCTCACACGGCTTCCACTACCGCAACCTGCGCGTGGGCTGCCACGGACATGCCTCGCCCCTGCCGCTCATCCCAGCCATTGCCACTTCGTGCAACTCCTACTTCTGCTGGGGACTGTTCCGTATGTTCGGCGACCGGAAGTATGGCTCTCCGCAGAACGCCATCACCGTGTGGAAAGACCACATGGTGTCGCAAGGGTTCGGCTACCGTCTGGGCACCGACCTGCCGGGCGAACAACGGGGCTTCATCCCCAACGCCATGTTCTACGACAAGGTTTACAGGGGTTCGTGGAACGGGCTGACGGTCATCAGCATCTCCATCGGGCAGGGAGAAATCCTGACCACCCCCCTGCAAATAGCCAACCTGGGAGCCACCATCGCCAACCGGGGCTACTTCATCACCCCGCACATCGTGAAGGAGATCGAAGACAACGAGATAGACAGCCTCTACCGCACCCGCCGCTACCCCACCATCGACCGTACCTATTACGACGAAGTGGTGCGCGGCATGAGGGCAGCCGTGGACGGGAGCACGGGCAGTGCCACCTGCCGCATGGTGGGCACCATCCTGCCGGGCATCGAAGCTTGCGGAAAGACCGGAACGGCACAGAACCGTGGCAGGGACCACAGCGTGTTCATGGGTTTCGCACCGATGGACAACCCCAGGATAGCCATTGCCGTCTACGTGGAAAACGGCGGATTCGGGGCAGTGTACGGCGTGCCCATCGGGGCAATGATGATGGACCAGTACCTGAACGGGAAGCTGTCTCCCGAAAACGAACTGCGGGCGGAAGACTTCAGCAAGCGCGTCATTTATTATGGAGATGAGGAAAGATGATAAGAAGGGATAGCATCTGGAAATCGCTGGACTGGCCGACGGTCATTATCTACCTGCTCCTGATTGTATGCGGGTGGCTCAGTGTCTGCGGTGCGAGCTACGACTACATCGACCATGACTTCCTCGACCTCTCCACCCGCGCAGGCAAACAGTTCATGTGGATTATCTGCTCGTTCGGACTGGGCTTCGTGCTGCTGATGCTGGACGACAAAATGTACGACACGTTCGCCTACATCGTCTATGTCCTGCTGGCGGCACTGCTCATTGTCACCATCTTCATCGCGCCGGACACCAAGGGCTCGCGCTCGTGGCTCATCCTGGGACCGGTGAGCCTGCAACCGGCCGAGTTTGCCAAGTTTGCCACAGCCCTTGCACTGGCAAAGTACATGAGCACCTACGGGTTCTCCATCAGCAACAAGAAGAACATCCTGACAGTGCTTTTCCTCATCCTGTTCCCGATGTTGCTCATCATCCTGCAACGCGAAACCGGCTCGGCACTGGTCTACCTGGTTTTCTTCCTGGTGCTCTACCGCGAAGGGATGCCGGGTGCGGTGCTGTTTGCAGGCATCTGTGCCGTGGTCTACTTCGTAGTGGGCATCCGCTTTGCCGAAGTCTGCATAGCCGACACTCCCACCCCGACAGGCGAGTTCTCCGTGCTGCTCATGATATTGTTTTTCGCGGCAGGCATGGTGTGGGTGTACCGGAAGAAGTGGAAACCGGTGCGCAACATCCTGGTCGCCACTGCGGGGACATTGGCGGTGGCTTTCATCGTGTCGGAGTTTGTGGTGCCCTTCAACATTGTGTGGGTGCAATGGGGATTGTGCGCACTGGTCGTGGGCTACCTGTTCTTCCTTGCCCTGAACGAACGGTACCTTTCCAATCTGCTGATAGGGCTGTTCGTCGCCGGCTCCGTCGCATTCCTCTATTCCAGCGACTATTTTTTCAGCAAGGTGCTTGAGCCTCACCAGCAGATGCGCATCAAGGTGGTGCTGGGCATGGAGGAAGACCTGGCCGGTGCAGGCTACAACGTGAACCAGTCCAAGATAGCCATCGGTTCTGGAGGGCTTCTGGGGAAAGGATTCCTGAACGGCACACAAACCAAACTGAAGTACGTGCCCGAACAGGACACCGACTTCATCTTCTGCACCGTGGGCGAGGAAGAAGGCTTCGTCGGTTCCTGCGTGGTTCTGCTGCTGTTCCTGCTGCTGGTGTTGCGCCTGATATATCTGGCCGAGCGGCAACCGGTTCCTTTCGGACGGGTGTATGGCTACTCGGTGATGAGCATCTTCCTCTTCCACCTGTTCATCAACATCGGCATGGTGCTCGGACTGACTCCCGTCATCGGCATCCCGTTGCCGTTCTTCAGCTACGGGGGGTCTTCGCTATGGGGCTTCACCATCCTGCTGTTCATATTCCTGCGCATCGACGCAGGCCGCCGGTCAGTATGACCCGGACGGTCCGGGCAAGCGTTCCAGCTTCAGCCCGATGTCGTTGATGCCCCTCAGCAGAGAATCGGGAAAGGCATGGCTGACGCAAAACACATACTGCCCCGCTCTTCCGAGCCGGACGGTTCCCGCCGGAAAACTCTGCTGGTAGAGTCCTCCCCACCCGTGTCCCATCCAGTTGCCTTGCTCGTCGGCCAGCATGATCTCCAGCGTGTCCGCAGCAATCATCAGCGAGTCGGGTGAAAAACAGGCCACGCGCAGAGCAAGGTCCCGGTACGGATAGTCTGCCCGGTTCCTCACACCGACGACCATGCGGAACAGCGCGTCCGAGTCGGCCACCGCTGCCCCGAAGCACAACGAGTCCCCCTTGCGCCAGCCTTCCTGCGGCACAGAGCGGAAGCCGTTGCAGGCCGTCTGTTCGTCGCACGCACCCGCTCCACAGGCAACCAGCAGCAGGCAAAGGGCTTTCAGCAGACTTCTCATGCCTGTTCCTTGGGCGGTTGTTTACCGGCTGCCGCCTTTTCCCCTTGCGGCTTGTTGGGAGCGTTCCGTTTCCGGTTGCGTCCTCCGCTGCCCGCCTGCTTCGGCGGTTGTCCGTTGGGGACACCCTCACGCGGTTCTTTGCCCCGTTTGCCGCCTGTCCTTTGTGCAGGCTGAGTCTGCCTGGGGGCTTGGGCAGGTTTGTTCTGCTGCCCCTTGGCGGCTTGCGGAGCCGCCTGCTCCCCGTCCCCTTGCGGACGGTTGCCGCTTTTCTTTTTCTTCTTGCGGTTGCCTCCGTTTTCCTTCCCGCCGCTCCTGTTCTTGCCCCGGTCGAAGCGCGTCAGGCTTTCCTGTTCCAGCAGGTCGATGGGTCTCCGGGGTTCATTGCCGGGGCCATCCCCTTGCAGGTTGTCCGGCTTGATGCCCTGCCTGTTCATCCCGATGACCTCAAAGGCACGCACACCGCTGATGGTCACTGTGTTGGTCGGTGTGTTCTTTTCGGTTGAGTAGGTTATCTGGTTGCTCAGCACGTCGGCCTTGAAGAAGTAGTAGCTCCGCTCCTTGGTCTCCAACACGATTTCCTTGGAGGGCAACCGCTTTTGCGCCTCCACGTAGCAGTCCACCTCGTAGTTGAGGCAGCACTTCAGCTTGGCGCACTGCCCGGCCAGTTTCTGCGGATTGAGCGAAATGTCCTGGAAGCGTGCCGCACCGGTAGAGACAGACACGAACGAGGTCATCCACGTGGCGCAGCAAAGTTCCCGGCCGCACGGGCCGATGCCTCCGATGCGTCCCGCTTCCTGCCGGGCACCGATTTGCTTCATCTCGATACGCACGCGAAACGCTTCGGCCAGCACCTTGATGAGCTGCCTGAAGTCCACGCGCTCGTCGGCTATATAATAGAAGATGGCCTTGTTGCCGTCCCCCTGATACTCCACGTCGCCTATCTTCATGTTGAGCTTCAGGTCCTGTGCAATCTGCCGTGCGCGGATCATGGTGCTGTGCTCGCGGGCCTTGGCTTCGTGATACTTGTCCATGTCCACCTGTTTCGCCTTCCGGTAGATGCGCTTGATGTCCGCTTCCGACTTGATGTTGGCTTTCCGCATCTGCAGCGGCACCAGCCGTCCGGTCAGTGTCACCACTCCGATGTCGTGTCCGGGTGTGGCCTCCACGGCCACGGTGTCTCCTTTTTCCAAAGGTATCTTGTTCGTGTTGCGGAAATAGCCCTTGCGGGTGTTCTTGAACTGTACCTCCACGTACTCGCACGCCCCGGCGTTGCCCGGTATGTCGGCCAGCCAGTCGTAGGTGTTCAGTTGCCTGTCCTGCCTGCCGCAGCTTTTGCAGCACAGCCTTCCGCTTCCGTCATGCAGTTTAAAATCCATTGCTTTCCTCTTACTGTTTTAATAATACAATCATTTTCAGTGCAAAGTCGAAGAACACCATGCGTGCATTCACGTTCTGCTCGATGTGTATCTGCGCTTCGCTCAGTTCTTTCATGATGCCCGCCACGTTCCGCTCGTTGATGAAAGGGGCAAAACGGGTGGCAAACTGCTGCTCTTGCAGCGTCATGTAGTTCATCTCCCTGCAGTGCAGGTTGTAGATGAAGTTCTCGCGCGTCATGCGCTGGCAGTAGGCCAGGAAGTCTTTCTGCCGCTCGCGCCCCATGCCTGCCACCTGTTCGCTCCACTGCTTCATTTCCCTGACTTTCCGCTGGTAGGACAGCCTCATCAGGCTGACGAACAGGTTGAAGTACTGTTCGTATTCCTCGTTCAGGTGAATGGTTTCCAGGGCCTTCACGAAGTTCCCGTTGGCCAGGTGGGCGATGACCTGACTGTCAGCGGGACGCACGCCGTAGCGTTGCTGGAGGGCTTCCGCCACGTCCGCATCGGCTATCCGGGGCAGATTGAAACGCTGGGTCCGGCTCACGATGGTGGGGAGCAGGAGTTCGGGCGCTTCGGACACCAGCAGGAACACGGTCTTCTCCGGTGGTTCCTCCAGCAGTTTCAGCAGCTTGTTGGCGCAGACCTCGTGCATCTTTTCGGGCAGCCACACCACCGTCACCTTGTAGCCTCCCTCGCTGGACTTCAGCCCCAGCTTGCGGGTGATTTCGTCGCTTTCCCTGGCGTAGATGATGGCCTGCCCGTTCTCGGCGTTCATTTCGTTCAGCCAGTGCCCCAGGTTGAAATACGTCCCCGACAGCAACAGGTGCCGCCATTCGGGCAGGTAGTCGTCGCACACCTCTTTCTTCTTCTTGGCATTCCGCACGATGGGAAACATGAAGTGCGCGTCGGGGTGCATCAGCTTCTCCCACTTCGCGCACGACGGGCAGGTGCCGCAAGCATCCGTGTCCGTGCGGTGGGGGCAGCAAAGATAGCGGGCATAGGCCAATGCCAGCGGCAGTTTTCCCGACCCCGCAGGGCCGCAGAACAGTTGTGCGTGGGGGATGCGTCCCTCCTGCACCTCCTGCGTCAGCCGTTTCCTGGCCGCCGCCTGCCCGATGACATCTTTAAAGCCGAACATACCGTCGCACGTCATTACTGGGGAAGTATCAATAAATCTGACGTGCCACTTCGCGGATGCTGTCCACCGCGCCCACGCTATAGAAGTGCAGGCTCGGCACCCCGTTGGCTATCAGTTCCCGGCATTGCTGCACGCACCACTCGATGCCCACCTGCCTCACCTCGTCGTCGCTCTTGCACTTCAGCACTTCGCACGTCAGGGCTTCGGGCAGGTCAACCTTGAATGTCTTGGGAATCACGTTCACCTGCGACAGCTTCGTAAAGGGCTTGATGCCGGGTATGATGGGGAAGGTGATGCCCGCCTGCCGTGCCCGCTCCACGAAGCCGAAGTACTTCCGGTTGTCGTAGAACAGCTGCGTGACGGCATATTCCGCGCCCGCCTCCATCTTCTTCTTCAGCCAGTGGAGGTCGGTCTCCAGGTTGGGGGCTTCCTCGTGCTTTTCGGGATAACAGGCCACGCCGTAGGAGAAGGGCGAGCCGGTGACTTTCATCTCGGATCCGTCCACGAAGATGCCTTTGTTGAAGTTGTTGATCTGCTCCTGCAACTCGATGGCGTGGCTGTATCCGTCCTTCTCCGGCGTGAAGGAAGATTCATGCCGGGCCTTGTCGCCCCGCAGCACCAGCAGGTCGGTGATGCCCAGAAACTGCAGGTCGAGCAACACGTACTCGGTTTCCTCGCGCGTGAACCCGCTGCAGAGGATGTGGGGAACGGTGGTAATGTCATACTTGTTCAGGACGGCTGCCGCCACGGCCACCGTGCCCGGCCTGCGGCGCAGGCGGCTGCGTTGGAAAAGGCCGTTGCCCAGTTCCTTGTACACATACTCGCTGCGGTGCGTGGTGATGTTGATGTATTTGGGGGCGAACTCCCGCAGGGCCTCGATGTCGCGGTACACCTTCCCGATGCCCGTGCCTTTCAGCGGCGGCAATATCTCGAACGAGAAAGCAGTTTTCCCGTTGGCATGTATCAGGTCTATTACTTTCATTTTTCCTGTCTGTCTTGGTCAGATACTTGCATATTGGGACAAAAATACGAAAAAGAAATGAAATATGTCCTTTTGCGGACTCCGAAAAATGAAAAGAACCGTTATATTTGCAAAAATCAAAAACGAATGACAATGAATGCAATCTTAGAACTGGCTCCCCGCAACGTGTGGAAGCATTTTTATGCCCTGACGCAGATTCCACGGCCGTCCGGGCACATGGAACAAATCACCGGATTCCTCGTTTCCTTCGGGAAAGAACTCGGTCTGGAATCGTTCACCGACGAAGTGGGCAACGTCATCATCCGCAAGCCCGCCACCCCCGGCATGGAGAACCGCAAGGGGGTCATCCTG
Organism: uncultured Bacteroides sp.; assembly: GCA_964413805.1. Lineage (GTDB taxonomy): Bacteria > Bacteroidota > Bacteroidia > Bacteroidales > Bacteroidaceae > Bacteroides. Next base: position 27,706 of record CAYPUJ010000012.1, read on the forward strand.
CAAGCCCACATGGACATGGTGCCCCAGAAGAACAACGACACGGTGCACGACTTCACCAAAGACCCCATCGATGCCTACGTGGACGGCGACTGGCTGAAGGCACGCGGCACCACACTGGGAGCCGACGACGGGCTGGGCGTGGCTGCCATCATGGCGGTGCTCGAAGCGGACAACCTGAAGCACGGCCCGCTGGAGGCACTCATCACCCGCGACGAGGAGACCGGCATGTACGGGGCTTTCGGCCTGAAACCCGGTACGCTGAAAGGGGAAATCCTGCTGAACCTCGATTCGGAAGAAGAGGGGGAACTCTACATCGGCTGTGCGGGCGGCGTGGACATCACCGCCACCCTGGAGTATAAGGAAGAGGAAGCCACCGAAGGCTGGACGGCCCGCAAGCTGACCCTGAAGGGACTGAGGGGCGGACACTCCGGACTGGAAATCAACGAGGGACGCGCCAACGCCAACAAGCTCATGGCACGCATCGTACACGACCTGCTGACGGAGTTCGACTGCCGGCTGGCCTGCATGGAGGGCGGCAACATGCGCAACGCCATCCCCCGCGAGGCAACCGCCACGCTGCTCTTCAACCCGGAAGATACGGACGGGCTGGAGGACTACATCGGCGAGTACGAAGCCCAACTGAACGCCGAGTACGCCCCCGTCGAGAGCGGCATCAGCCTGCACATGGAGGAAGCCGGAACGCCCGCCACCGTCGTGCCTGCCGAAATTCAGGACAACCTCATCGACACGCTGATGGCCTGCCAGGACGGGGTGATGCGCATGATTCCCACCGTGCCCGACACGGTAGAGACCTCCTCCAACCTGGCCATCGTGCTCATCGGCGGCGGAAAGGCCGATGTCCGCATCCTGGCACGCAGTTCCTGCGACACCATGAAGGACTTCCTGGCCGACAGCCTGACGGCCTGCTTCTCGATGGCGGGCATGAAGGTGGAACTGAGCGGAGCCTACTCCGGCTGGCAGCCCAATGTAGACTCGCCCATCCTGCACGCCATGACGCATTCCTACCAACAGCAGTTCGGCAAGGCACCGGCCGTGAAGGTGATTCATGCCGGCCTGGAGTGCGGCATCATCGGCGCAAGCTGTCCGGGTCTCGACATGGTGTCCTTCGGCCCCACCCTGCGTTCGCCCCACTCGCCGGACGAAAGGGCGTACATCCCCTCCGTGTCCAGATTCTATGAGTTCCTGACGGCCACGCTGGAGCAGACACCCGTCAAGGAATAAAGAACAGGATGAGAGCTTCCCTCCCGGAAAGGCTCTCATTGTCTTGCAGTCATGCAAGAACGCAGTAAAGCATCTCCCGTTGTCCGACCGATAGCGGGAGATGTTTTTTGTAGTTTGTGCATTTTATGGCACACAGGTGACACAGACGGACACGGGATTTACACAGATTAATTGAGGCTGCGCTTTGTCTGCATAGAAAAATGTGAACTGTGTTCATCTGTGTCACCTGGTGTCATCTGTGTGCCATAATGTGACTGACGGGGGTGGACTTCCTGCTGCACCCGGACAGCCTGGATATTTGAATCAAAGTGTACTTTACATTTTCCACATTTACGTCCGTTCCTGTCATCCGTATTTTATATCTTTGCATCAAAACATCTTGCCTATGGAAATAATCGAACGTCCGGCTTATCTCGGCCACATCCTCTCGCATTTGGGCAAAGGGATGATGATTATCCTTGTCGGCCAGCGCCGGGTCGGCAAAAGCTATATGCTCAAGCAGTTGCAGTCCTGGCTGCACGCCAACAGGAGTGCTGCCAACGTAGTGTATGTCAACAAGGAGCTTCATGCCTTCAAGGACATCGCCACGGCGGATGACCTGTACGGGTACGCCACGGCACACCTGCCCGAAGGAGGCGACAACTACCTGCTCATCGACGAGGTACAGGACATCACGGACTACGAAGATGCCTTGCGCAGCCTCCATGCGGAAAACCGCTGCCAGATCGTGGCCACGGGCAGCAATGCGTACATCTTTTCGTCGGAGTTGAGCACCCGCCTTTCCGGCCGGTATGTAGAGATTCCCATACACAGCCTCACGTACAGGGGCTTCCTGCGTTTCCACGGACTGGAGGACACGGACAAGAGCCTCCGCTCCTACCTTCGTGTGGGCGGCCTTCCCGGCCTCTGCCATTATGACGTTGAGGACGAGAGCCAGGTCAGGGATTACCTGCAAGGGGTTTACAACACCATCATGCTGCGCGATGTCATCGCACGGGAGGAAATCCGCAACGTGACGTTCATCGAGAACCTGGCCGTGTTCGTCGCCGACAACACAGGCAAGTTCATTTCCGTGAGGAACATCACCAACACCATGAAGTCGCACGGCGAGAAAGTGTCCGAGATGCTCACTTCCGCTTACCTCCGCCACCTTTGCGGGGCGTTCATCGTCACTCCTGTCAACAGGTACGACATCCACGGCAAGCACATCTTCGGGCAGAACCACAAGTTCTATTTCGCCGACCACGGCCTGCGCAACCTGCTCTGCGGATTCAACCTGCGCGGCAGTATCGAGAAGGTGATGGAGAACGTCATCCACCATCACCTGGTCACACAGGGGTTCAAGGTCACGGTGGGCATACTCCGGAACGGAGAGGTGGACTTCGTGGCCATACGCGGCGACAGGACACTCTACGTGCAGGCTGTCTACCTGCTCGGCTCGGAAGATACCATCACGAGGGAGTTCGGCAACCTGCAGGCCATCCGCGACAACTATCCGAAGTACGTCGTTTCGATGGACCCGGTCAGCGGCGGCCTGCCCGAATATCCGGGCATCCTACACGTCCACTTGCGTGAATTCCTTACGACCGATTTCTGACTTCACGGCGTGTCCTCCCTGCTTTTCCCTCCCCGGAAGACAGGTGACGGAAACGAATTTCCCCGGTACATACAAACCGTTTGCTCGGTACAAGTGTCGAACGTCTTCCGTACCTGTATCCCATTTGTTCGGTACAGGTATGGAAGACGTTCGATACCTGTATCCAAGAATGGGGTTATACAACACTGATAATCAACGCATTTATCAAGAAGTGACATAAATGTCTTTTTTATCAGTCGTCGGTGCTTTTTCTTTTGTACGGCAAAAAGTTGACAGATATGTCACTTTTTGCTATCAAAAAGGATGATGTATTTCTTCCTGTTGGCCAACCTCCGCAAGGAGCATTTCAAGACGCTCGGCATAGACGGGGAATGGAAACGGATGCGAAAAAGAAATGTGAACTGTGTTCCTCTGTGTCCGTTTGTGTTATCCTTTAGATTTGCACTATGAATAATAGGGGCTGAAATATTATCTTTGTAGTGA